>NZ_JBFHGM010000084.1:0-17198 GCF_041583095.1 Draconibacterium sp. | reverse complement strand
GAAAAACAGACAAAAACAAAAGGGGCTAAACAAAAAGTTGGTTAGCCTCAATCCGGTTGATTTGAATTTTGAAAGGGAAACAGCCAAGCCTGTTTCTCTTTCTTCTCTCAAGCCCGAAATCCTTGCTATAGCTGGTGGGGGAGGGGGTGGCAAGATGTGATTTTGTTTCACAAAATCGCTTGTGCCTATCCGGCAGGGACTTTTAATCTGGCGATTAAAAGCTGGATTAATTCTGCGAATTAAGGTCTTAACAGTTAAAATTTATAAGCCATGTCACGATACAGAAATCCGAGAGTAAAAAAAACAGAAGCTGTTCGTGTTCGTTTTACTCCCCTGGAAAAGAAATTACTCCGCGACCGTTGTAAAAAGGAAGGCTATAAAAACCTGAGTAATTTTTTTCGGGCAAAGGTTCTGCGTCATCGTGAAATTAAAAAGATAGAAGTCTCCCCCGAATTTACCACCCTGATCAAAAGCCTGGATTTTAATCTGAATAAAATTGGTGTGAATCTCAACCAGGTGGCAAAACAGATAAATGCGAAAAAGAACAATGAGCTCACAGCTGCCGACCGCCATACACTTGACAGGGTACAACAGGAACTTAAAAAGTGTTTTTCCTCCCTTCAAAAATACATGGACCTGATCCGATAATTTCTTATTCAAGTGTTAGCATATGGTAATTGTGATGCATAAGAGTGCTTATACCGATAATGTAATGATGTATAACGAAAAGAAAGTAAACGAAGGAGTTGCCACACTTTTCCATTTTAAAAATACCAAGTCGGCCAATCCGTTTAACTACGATGAGCATCATCGCCTGAAGATCTTGCTGGATATTGAAGAGGAAAATCCTCGGGCATGGAATAAGTGTTTTCATGTTTCGTTTAACCCGTCAACTGAAGATTATAGGATACTTAACGATGCCACCATTAAACAGGAAATTGAAAATATGATGGAGCACATGGGCTATGGTCATCAGCCTTATTTTGTGTACCGTCACGAAGATTTGGAACGTGTTCATTTTCATGTGGTATCTACACGAATTGATTGTCTAACACATCAAAAGATAAAGGACAATTTTGAGCGGCTGAAGATGCAACGCTTTTTGCATCAACTGGAGGAGAAATACGATTTGCCCCTGAAAGAAAAACCACAGGAGGTTAACTTTCGTTTCTCGGCACGCAGCAGAAACATTAAAGAGAACCTGGAGAACTTGTTTAAGCACCTGAATGAAAAGGATGAACTCACTACAAAAGAATTGTATGACCAGGCTTTGTTATCTTTTAAGGTAGAGGTTCAAAAATCGGGAAGAGGCCATATTGTTGTGGTTTTGGGCGATGATGGAAAACCGGCGCGCTATCCCATTCGCTTGTCGAAGTTTAAAAATAAACCGAAGTTTTATTCCAAAGAAAACAGGTTGGCCGAACAAGAATTGATTGAAAAACAACAATCACAACAACAGAAGAAGCCAGATATGTCGGAAGTTGATTTGAGATCAGTCGGATTAGTAGCCAGAGATCTGAACCGCTTGGTGGAACACAGTAAATGGCATAAGGAAAATCCGAAGACTAAATATAAAACCCGAAAAAAGAAACGAGGAAAACGCTTCTGACAGAAATTTCGGGATGCCCGAAGGCTATTCTCGATTTTTTACGATAAGAACAACTGAATATCAATGATTAAAAACCAAAGATTATGTTATCAGATTTTTTTAGAATTAACTTACCTTACGGTATTGCAAAAAACAAAAACAACGAGTGGATGGCCTTTAGCCGGGAATATTTACCACTAGGTTATAATAGTGAGGATATTAAAGGCCTTCCGGGATTAAGCTATCTTGATCTTCCTGTTTATACCGGATATGAAAATATTCCGGATCATTTACTGTTGGAATTAGCTGACGAAGACCATGCTGTTCAGCGCGATAAAAATGGTGAAATAATCCGCTTGTTTTTGTATGACGATGGAACAAATCCGGTTAATCATGCGGAACCAAGAGAGGATCTATGGCAAAAGTATTTTAATAAACTTCAACGGCTTTCTGTATTAAAACGAAATAATATCTGGAAGTATATGTAATGAATAGATAATAAAATAATAAGTACCAAACCAATGAAAGAAATAGAAATTAAAGACAAACAAAAATACCTGGACGAGAATTACATTTTTGAGGATATCCCCGAGGTGTCGGACAGAAAAAGGTGTCTTCATTGCGGCGAAATAATAGTAGTAGGGAACTATAAAGTATATGCAGACGAGCAGGGTGATGAATATATTTATTGTCCGAATGCTCCCGCGTGCGATGGTACTATTATTGACTGGATGGATGATTAAGTATAAATTAAAAAGAGCCATTCAATAATGGCTCTTTCAATGTTAACCCCCAAACACACAGATGATCAGAACGATCATCTATTATAAATATAATTATTTTAAGATTAAATTTGGTTATAAATACGATCTAAAAAATCTATCGAATGGTACTTTCGATTTGAATCATGTTTTTTAGATTTTTCAATTGGACAATACTTGAATAAATAAGGCATAAAATCAGAGAGGTAAGAAATAAGTGCGATGGTTCTGCTTTTGGAACGCCGCATATAATAAGTTTTACGGGTGAGTAAGAGTAAAGAAACCTTGTATTTAATTGTAAAGCTACGCAACCCGAACCTCAACAAAACAATCATAATAGAAAATCTTACCCAAAAAAATAATTATGAGAAAACCACTAATCTATCTAGTTTTCATTTTTGCAATTACAGCTTGGTCGTGCGATAACAATGATAACAACAATTGTGATGGTATCGATTGTTTTACTCCTCCGTCGCCATTTTATTTTGAATTGGTTGATAAAACATCAGGAGAAAATCTTTTTACTACAGGGGTTTTAAACGCTGATGACATTAAGGTTATAAATCTTGATGACCAAAGCAATATTGATTTTGATTTTATCGATGAAAACGATGCAAATATTATTCGAATTCACACCATCGGTTGGGAAAACCAGATCGCTAATTATTCTATTGAAAGTTCAACGGAACATCTCTTTACATTGTTTGTCGATGCCGAAGTAATCAATGAAAATTGCTGTGCTTATACAAGGTACAATGAAATAGAAATAGACGGTTTGGATTTTGAACTGAATGAACACAGTGGAGTATATCAAATATTGGTTGAATAAGAACCAGACAATTATGAGATACCGTTTAAAAGTAAAGAATGTCACCTTAGCACTTATTATTCTGTGTTTTGTAAGCTGCAGCAAAGAAGAAGAACTTTCCATTTCAAACTTACAAGGTGTTTATATAGGCACCTTTACTGTTGAGTATTCCGAAGATCCTATTTTCTATGACGAAATGGAGCTTTCGAATGAAGTAACCATCGTATTTGAAAATGGAAATTATTCGTGTTCGAGTGGCGATAACCACATACCTGCAGGAGGCAGTGGAAATTTTGAGATAAAGGGAAATAAAATCATTTTTATTGATGAGAATGGATGGTATGCTGACTTTGACAGTAACTTAGTTTTAGACGGAGAATATGATATCAAAGCAGCTAATTCCGAAATCATAATTTCTGCCCATAAGGGAATTGGATTTTATAGGTATCAATTTAAAAAACAATAATAGCAGTCCTGTTAACATATTCCCATCCTTAAAAAGGAATAAAATTGGTTTCTCCATATAGATGGCAATTTGTGACCGGTAGCTTTTTGTTGCATATCCGGATCTGATAAGAAAGGTTAAAAAGAATACCCCTTAATATTCCACTTTACATAAATCCATAATCACGAAATAATTGCTAAATTGGGCATTCGTAAAAAATCAGAACCCATAATTATGACTGTCTCCGAATATTTAGCCGTTCTCAACAATCGTTTTCAATCGGGCATATCAAGCGAACACAGCTATCGTGGCGACTAGGAAAACCTTATCCGCACATTGGTTGCCGAAGTGGAAATAACCAACGAACCATCGAAAGTTACCGATTGCGGGAACCCCGATTATGTAATTACAAAGGGTAAAATACCCGTTGGTTATATCGAAGCCAAAGACATTGGCAAAGACCTGAACGGCAAACAATACAAGGAGCAGTTTACCCGCTATAAAAACGCACTCGACAACCTGATAATTACCGACTACCTCTGGTTCCGGTTTTTTAAAGAGGGCGAGCTTGTACACGAAATACGCATTGGCGAAATTGACGGAGACAGCATTAAGCCCCTGCCTGATAACTTTACCGGTTTCGAAAACCTGGTGCGCGATTTTTGTACCTACGTAGGGCAGACCATACGCTCGGGGAAAAAACTGGCCGGTATGATGGCGGCCAAAGCGCGTCTGTTGCAAAATATTGTTGAGCGCGCACTTACTGCCGACAACGAAAACGACGAAAACTCAACGCTAAACGATCAGTACGAATCGTTTAAAAACATACTGATACACGACCTCACACCAAAAGGATTTGCCGACATTTATGCGCAAACTCTGGCCTACGGAATGTTTGCCGCGCGTTACCACGACCAAACACCCGAAGACTTTAGCCGCTACGAGGCTGCCGAGTTGATACCCAAAACCAATCCTTTTCTGAAAAAACTGTTTACCTACATTGCCGGTCCCGATATCGACGAACGGATAAAACGCACGGTTGATAACCTGGCACTGGTTTTTAGGGCGGTAAACCTTGATGCCCTGCTGCATAACTTTGGCCGAAGCACACAAACACAAGATCCCATTATTCATTTTTACGAAACCTTTTTGGCCGAGTACGATGCCAAACTGCGTAAAGCGCGCGGTGTGTGGTACACCCCCGAGCCGGTGGTGAATTTTATTGTACGCGCCGTAGACGATATACTAAAAACCGAGTTCGACCTGCCACAGGGTTTGGCCGACACCGCAAAAACAAAAATAAAAGTGCCCGTGCAGGGCAGTAAAAAAATGCAGGAGTTGGAGGTGCACAAAGTACAGGTGCTCGACCCCGCCACCGGAACCGGAACCTTTTTGGCCGAAGTGGTAAAACACATTTACCACAAAAAGTTTATAAGTATGCAGGGAGCCTGGAGTGCCTATGTCGACGAGCACCTTATTCCGCGCCTTAATGGTTTCGAGCTGCTAATGGCATCCTACGCCATGGCACACCTAAAACTCGATATGTTGTTGCACGATACCGGCTACAAAATTTCCCCTCAGGCAGGGCGGGGTGGTACCAAACGTTTTAACATTTACCTTACCAACAGCCTCGAAAAACACCACCCCGACACCGGAACCCTGTGGGCCAACTGGCTAAGCAACGAAGTCAACGAAGCCAACCACATTAAACGCGATACACCAGTAATGTGCATTATTGGTAATCCACCATACAGTGTCAGTAGTTCTAATAAGTCAGAATGGATTGAAAAGTTAATGGTAGACTATAAAAGGGACCTAAATGAAAAGAATATAAATCCGTTGTCTGATGATTATCTAAAATTCTTCCGTTTTAGCCAATTTTTGCTACAAAAGAATAATGAAGGAGTCTTGGCATTTATTTCTAACAATGGATATATAGATGGTTTAATTCATCGTCAGTTCAGAAAGCAAATAATGGAATCTTTTGATTTAATATATATATTGGATCTACACGGTAGTGCTCTAAGGAAAGAACTTACACCAGAAGGGAACCCAGATAAAAACGTATTTGATATTCAGCAGGGGGTGGCTATTATCCTTATGATCAAAAAAACAAATAATAAAAATAATTGTGAAGTATATCATTACGACGTATGGGGAGATAGATCAATTAAGTATGATTTCCTTAATTCACATAGTTTAGCGCAAGTTGATTTTACAAAACTGAATCCAATTAAACCTAACTATTTCTTTTCTCCTAAAGATTTTTCTCTCGAAAAAAAATATTCAAAGGGGATAAAGATTAATGAACTTTTTGAAACTTACGCTACTGGTATTAAAACCGAAAGGGATTCTTTAGTAATAAGCTTTGACAAAGAGATAATACAACGGACTAAAGATGATTTAATAAATCTTGAGCCTGATAATTTTAGAAAGGTGTACGCTGAAAAGAAAGATGGAAGGGATTGGAAAATTATTAATGCTCAAAATGATTTAAAAAATAATTCACCTGAGTTAATTGAGATTGCATATCGACCCTTTGACAAAAGATACACATATTATACTGGTAAGTCTAAGGGATTTCATGCATATCCTAGAGAAAAGGTTTCAGAACACATAGTGAACAAAGATAATTATGCAATAGTATTTGAGAGGTCTTTTCCTGGTAATAGTTTTAATACTATTTTCATTTCAAACAAAATGATTGACTTACACTTACTAGGCACTGCATTTGCTAATGGTTATACTGCTCCTTTGTATAGATATTTTAATAGACATGGTGAACAAGAGATATTTGATCAGCAACAAGAGCGCATCCCCAACCTAAATGCCAAAATAGTACAGCAAATAGCCAAAGCCACCGGCTTAACGTTTACACCCGAGGTAGAAGACGGCGAGTTTACTTTTGCGCCCATCGAAATACTTGATTATATTTATGCGGTGCTGCATTCGCCTGCCTACCGCGCCAAATACAAAGAGTTTTTAAAAATTGATTTTCCGCGGGTGCCATACCCCAAAAACAAACAACACTTTTGGCACTTAACAGAATTGGGTGGTCAACTGCGCGAAATACATTTGCTCGAAAGCCGTTTGGTAGAGCAAGCCATAACCACTTACCCCGAGGCCGGTACCAACGAGGTAGATAAACCCGTGTTTAAAATGTATGATTATGACTGCACGCCTCCGGGCGAAGAACACCCCGATTATTTAGGCGATGTATACATTAACAGCACCCAATATTTTGCCAATGTGCCGCAAAGTGCCTGGGAATTTTATATTGGCGGCTACCAGCCTGCACAAAAATGGCTAAAAGACCGCAAAGGCCGCACACTAACATTCCACGATATTGAACACTACCAAAAAATAATAGTAGCCCTCACCGAAACCGGCCGGTTGATGAAAGAGATTGATTTGGTTGGAGTGGAATAAATAATTCCCAAAGATTTAAGAACTGAAAACAAATACATACGATTAAAACTCAAACCTAATTTCTAATAATTAACCATGGCAGAATTTTTAACAACCAACGGAATTTCTTACTGGATAGAAAATATTATCATAGAGTCGAAAAGGGAGCTTACATTGGTTTCTCCTTACCTTCAACTATCTAAAACCTTTTTTGAAAGATTAAAAGACGCTTCGAATAGAAAAGTAAAAATTGTAATAATTTATGGCAAAGACGATTTAAAGCCAAATGAGCGCAACTCGCTTGCCGAATTAAATGTTGAGTTATATTTCTTTGAGAACTTGCACGCAAAATGTTATTACAACGAAAGTGATATGGTAATAACTTCCATGAATATGTATGAATTTTCGGAGAAGAATAACCGTGAGATGGGAGTTCGCATTACAAAAGAAGATGATTCAAACCTTTATGAAAAGGCTGTTAACGAAACCAAATCAATAATCCAGTCATCAGAGGTAATTCAACTTGCTCGCACAAACCGCCAGTTTTTTAATGAGAAAAACTCAACAGAGAATAAATCTGAAAACAAAAAGAACAAAAGAGGTTATTGCATCCGTTGTGAGACACGAATCCCTTACGACATTGAAAGACCATATTGTTGGGAATGTTTTTCAACGTGGGCTCAATTTGAGAATCCCGAGTATGAAGAGAATGTTTGCCACAGTTGCGGCGAATTTGAGAATACCTCAATGCTAAAACCAGTTTGTTATAATTGCTACAGAAAATTTGAGAAATAGAGGGCGGTATCAGTAAAAGAATAGTGCCAGCCCGGATTAAAAAAGCAGCGGCGCCATCATCCTCGCTGTCGCGCGAATCCTTTCGTGTCCTGTTGAAAACAAATAGGAAGAAAATAGTAAGATTGGAAGAACAACTAAATCGGAACAAAGATTAATAACAATATGGAATACTACGGATCTTGTTTGTGCAAAGCAGTTCAATTTAAAGTTGTTGGCGATTTCGAAAGTTTTTATTTGTGTCATTGCAGCTATTGCCGGAAAGATACCGGATCGGCGCATGCCGCCAATTTATTTTCAACAAGTGCTAGGTTGGAATGGATAAAAACGGAAACCAAAATCCGGGTTTTTCAGCTGCCCGAAACCAATCATGCCAAAGCTTTTTGTGCAACATGCGGTTCGGCATTACCCAACCTACAAATGAATGGTAAACTTTTGGTGGTTCCGGCCGGATGTTTGGATAGTGCATTGAATAAACGACCCGATGCCCATCTGTTTATTTCCAGTAAAGCGGCTTGGGATGAGGCGCTGGAGGAAATAAAAAGGTTTGAACGTTTGCCCGACTAATTCAGCAATAAATACCGCATCTCGTCGGCCTGTTTTCAAAAAATAACATTATGTACGCAACCTGTTCGAACTAAAATTCATCTATCTCTTTAAATATCAGAACTCAACTAATAACGTAACCTTATGAAACAGCTCTTGTATTTGTTCTTAATTGTTTTTTTAGTTGGATGTGAGGATGAGTATGAAGATATTTATCGATACTCGAAAATAATTACTCAATCGAAAGATTATCCGGTTTATCTGGATATGGGTGAAGTTGGAAAAATACAGGTAAAAGCTGAATCACCCCAGGAATCTCCTTTTAAAATTGTTTCAAATGATAACTACTATTTCGTAGGTGAGTTACTCAAAGGAGTTCACGTTTATGAAAAGAATGGGGAGAGTTTAAGTTATCAGTGTTTTATTGAGTGCAAGTATATAAAAGACTTTGAAATTGCCGGGAACCTTTTTTATTGTAACAATCTTGTAGACTTGGTAATTCTTGATGTAAGCGAACCGCTTCAGGCAACTCTTTTACATCGGGAAGAGAATTATTTTAACCACTTCACAAGCTATAAAACTGGATGGAATATTCCCTATGAAGAGGGGAAAGGACTTATTGTTGGATCAGAGAGGCATGAACTTACTGGAGTGGTAACAGAAAAGGATCCCAATCTTGATTTTGGAGAATACGATAAGCTCTACGATAGTTTGACAACTAAAGAAATTCCTGATTTCTGGTTTACAGAACAACCTGTTTTTGACAAGCCATATATTGGAATGATACAGCTGGGCTTGGAAGAAATACGCAGTTACGGCAGTTACAATAGTTGGGCTATCTGTGCATATCGGTCGGGAGCTTTTAGTTCAAGGGAAGAAGATTTATGGACCGAGCCATGGGGAAATTATGCTCCTCCTTACTACTATTCAAATGCTTACCCGGTACGAATGTTCTTTCAGGACAGTCTGGTTTTTATTTTGGGTGTTGAAACTAATGGCGCCAGAGGTTATTCGGATTGTATGGTTTATGATGAAAGATACCCGGTAAGTTATCATCTGTATTTTCCCACGTTCAGACCAATAGATATTACTTATTTACCTGGTATGCAGGTTTTCTACGTTTTGTCAGGTCAATCAATATGGGGTGGATATAAAAGCAATGAATCAGCCTACATGGAAAGATATGTAGATTATGAAATACCAACAAATGCCACATCAATATTCAGAGTTGAAAACCATTTAATTACTCTTGGCAACGAACTAGCGGTATACATTCCAGCAGAAGACGAACTTCAGCTTGTTACCAACTACTCTGATATTTCCGGAACCTGTTGGTCGAAGGACGGAAATGTGCTGGCCGTAGCAAATGCACAAGGATTATTTCTGTATGATATTAGTAATCTTGAAAATATAAAACTAATCCCATAAAATACTGCTTATGAAAAAGATTTGTCTGATCACTTTATCGTTTATGTTCGCACTCAGTAGTTTTGCTCAACCTGTAAATGAGCTGAATACCAATCTAAAAAATGATGCAAGTCAAAGCATTCTTACTAACAGAAAAGCAAAAGGATATTATAATTTAATGCAATTCAGCCTTTTATTTGGTAACAAGCAGGTAACCGATCAGGTAATTTATTACCAACCCTATGATTATGATGCGTATCCGCTGATCGATTATGCCAATATATCTACTCAGGCAAATACCCACAGCGAACTTACGGCTATTCCTTCATTCACCATTACCAATGGCTATATGTTCAACGAACATTGGGCGGCCGGAGTTGGAGTTGGATTTGAAATTTTTGATCACAATCTCTATCCGCTTTTTGCAGAATTACGTTACACATTCTGGGATGATAAAATTTCTCCGTTTATCGTACTCAAAGGAGGACATTCATTTGGGAGTTTTAAAGCCAAACACTACGATGAACTCTATTTGGATTGGTCTCCTTATAGTATTACCGATTGCGAACTTCGGAATTATGGAGGCTTAATGTTTAATCCCGAAGTAGGAGTAAAAGTGCCGTTAAACGAAAACAGCGATTTATTATTTACGGCGGCATACCGGCATCAGAAAACAAAATCCACAGCACGAAAGGATTACGGCAATAATCAGTTTGATGAGTGGGAGCACAAAGAGGATCTCAACCGGCTTTCGTTTGGTGTCGCCATTATGTTTCGGTAAGATATTGTTCGAATTTATATTAACAATTATAAATAAACACAAACACTATGAAAACAAAGCTATTCTCCGCCGCAGTTTTACTTTTGTTCCTATTTAATGCTTGCACTGAAGATGAAACTAGTGATGTCAAATACAATGAAATGTACCTTGCCGCTTTAATGGATTCAGGTCAGGACAACTATGAGGACAGCTATCGCGAAAACTACAATGACTATGAAGAAAATCCTTTCATAAAAGTTAGTGATCAACCGATTTCTACATTCTCGGTTGATGCCGATGGCGGATCGTATGCGAATATGAGACGCTTCTTATATTTAGGTCAAACGCCACCTAAAGCTTCGGTACGAATTGAAGAATACCTCAATTATTTTACTTTCGATTACGCTGAACCGACAAGTGGTGAAAATGTATCGTTGAATTCTGAAATAGCAAGTTGCCCTTGGAATACGGATCATTATCTTATGCGTTTAGGAATGAAGGGAAAAACCATTCCTGAGAATGAACTGCCAAATTCGAACTATGTTTTTTTAATCGATGTCTCCGGCTCGATGAATTCCCCGGAGAAACTAGGTATTCTTAAGTCGGGATTTAAAACCATGACAGATAACTTAAAGGACCAGGATAAAATTGCAATTGTTACCTATGCCGGAGAGGCCGGTGTATTACTCCCTTCGACATATGGAGATGAGAAGGATAAAATTAAAGAAGCAATAAATAAACTTGGTGCCGGTGGTTCTACTGCAGGTGCAGCCGGAATATTAACGGCTTACGATATTGCAGAAGAAAACTACATTCAGGATGGCAACAACCGGGTGATTTTAGGTTCTGACGGAGATTTTAATGTTGGTCCGTCGTCAACCGATGAGTTGGTTGAATTGATTGAAGAAAAACGCGAATCGGGAATTTATTTAACTGTACTGGGTGTTGGAAGTGGAAACCTGAACGACCATATGATGGAGCAAATTGCCAATAAAGGAAATGGTAATTACGAATACATCGACAATGCCAATCAGATACAAAAAGTGTTTACACACGAATTTGGTAAATTCTTCACGGTCGCAAAAGATTCAAAAATACAGTTGACATTTAATGAAAACAGGGTTGACTCTTACCGCCTTATTGGTTACGAGAACCGAAGTCTGGAAAATGAAGATTTTGAAAACGATTCAACCGATGCCGGAGAAATAGGTTCTTCGCAAACCATTACAGCGCTTTACGAACTGGTGCTTACTGATGGAACAATGAATGAAAAATTTGCACAATTCGATTTTAGGTATAAAAAGCCAAACGCAAGCGAAAGCCAATTGATAATGCACGAAGTAAATGGCACCGCACAAGATATCGCTGCATCATCAGAGAACATGAAATTTGCTGCTGCTGTTGGTGGATTGGGACTTGTAATGAAACAATCAGAATACAAAGGAACCGCCTCGAAAAAATTGGTTCTTGACCTGCTCGAAAATTCGGTTTCTTTCGATCCATTCGGATATCGACAGGAGTTTATAGGGTTGGTATCTGACTGGCAGGAATAGTATTGTCCACCTATACGAGGTTAGTCCGAATTTGTGAATTGATCCTATATATTTCTCTTTATAATTCTGCTCATTTTATTGATTTAAATAGCTTAATTTCAAATCAATTTGTGACTTTCTGTCCTGCGGAACCTTTAGCCAGTGCAGTGCTGGTTCCAGTGCGGAAAAGACCTGGTATTTTGAAGAATGTTTATAGCTTCGAACATACTGTACCGCTTTATTGAGCAATGATTCGGAAGTAAGGATGGCAAATTTATTTAATCCCGTATCATCAATTTTATCAAATACAAAGTGGCTAAGATCTTCAATTTCTGCAAAGTTTAACCCTGTATTTGCTTTTCTGATATCAATTAAGATGGAATATTCCTTTCGGAAAAATGGATTGCTTTTTAAATCAGTAATTACTCTTTCAACACTTTGCTGATCGAGTAAATTATTGTGGGAAACAATTATTAATCCTAAACTTTCAATGATATGAAGATTCTCACTTGAAGACAACATTATTTCTTAATTGGTAATACTGGGATTAAAGTAAGCTAATTTTTTTATATCTGAGATAACAGCAATTATATTCCTGAAAATTGTTATTTAATTAGCTTATCAACTAACAATCACGTCAAAATTCTTCAACGCCCAGCTCACCATCATATCAACAGCTGGCATAAATTCCTTGCCGGTTTTAGTAAGCGAATATTCAACACGTGGAGGAATTTCTGCATACATTTTCCTGTTGATTAATTTATCCTCCTCCAGACGTTTCAGTGTACTCGAAAGCATTTTCTGAGAAATATCCGGAATGGATTTGTTTAATTCCTTATACCGCATAATACCATTCTGATTAAGCGTACCTAAAATTAATAGCGACCATTTATCACTCATTCGGTTTATAACATTTCGGATGGGGCAGGTTGGGTAAAGCGGATCTAATTTACGCATAATTACTGTTTTTAATTCATCACAAAACTAACCAATAATCTCTTTTGGAGAGTAAAAGGACTAAATGAATGTTACCATTTGTGAAAAGATTAACTTTTTTAAAAATATTTTCAGGTTGTAAATGTCTGATAATCTGCAATTCTAACCTCTAGGTTAGGTAACGAACCTGTTTGCACATGTGTAGCCGGATGCCGAATTTTGAAGTATTCAAACAATAAAAAATAATGATGTTATGAAAAATTTGATAGTTAAAAATGTAGAAACTTTGGAAGGTCAGCTTATCGACCGTGACGGAAATCAGTTTACCCAGAAAAACATTATTCCTGACGAAGAGACTTCAAAGTGCAGAGCCAATTTTGTGGAGGTAGATCCCGGAAATTACGCTTACGGTTATCATTACCATGAAAGCAACGAAGAAGTTTTTTACTTCATCAGTGGAACCGGTGTGGTTCGTACAATCGATGGAGAAATAACTGTAAAAGCTGGCGATGTTATTGGATTCCCAACCGGTGAAAAAGGAGCGCATGTAGTGTTGAATAAATCGGAAAACGAGAAACTCGTTTATATCGATTTTGGAACAACCAGTCTTCCGGAAGTAGTTCATCTTCCCGATTTCAATAAAATAATGGTGATTAGTGGGGAAGTGAATGGTGTTTACGATAAGTAGTAGAAGGAACACCATTTTAAAAACGACAGAAGAACTTTTCCAAAGTTTCAAACTTTGGAAAAGTTCTTCTTCTGATTTCTGTAAAAGCTGTTTTAAAATCTCATAAACTTATAAATATGAAAAAAGGATTGTTTGTTTTCGTAGTATCAATATTAGTGGCTACTGTTTTTAATGTGCATAAAGCAAGTGCCATTGATAAACAACAAAAAGATACAGCGGCCATAAAAAGCATAATTGAAGCGTACAAAAAGTCCATTAACCTGGCCGATACAACACTGGCAGCAACTTTTTGGTTAACAACTACGGAAGTTAGTTTTATACACCCAAAAGGGCATGAAAAAGGCTGGGAAGAAATCAAATCCGGTATCTATGGAATGTTTGGAAGCCGTTTTTCCAAACGCGATTTAAAAAGTTATAATGAAACTATTCAGCTTTACGGCGACATGGCAGTAGTTGAGTTTTACTGGATTTATGATGCTGTCTTTAGTGGAGAGAATCCGGAATCAATGCAAAGCAAAGGTCGGGAAACACAGGTATTGAAAAAGATTGGAGAAGAATGGAGAATTGTCCATGTACATTATTCCGGCATGCCAAAAAACGGAGAAAGGGAAGGATTTTAAAATTCGATTACGCAATCTCAAATCAGTAAAAAATATATAGCTATGAGAATTAAAAAATTAATCTTTCTTATAAATCTGGTTGTTATGCTTTCCTTATCTGGTAAGGCACAACAAATCCAAAGAACATCATACGGTAACAATCCCGATGCCGGACATTATGTGCAGGCAGGCGATGCAAAACTGTATTACGAAGTTTATGGCAGTGGCGAACCTATTATTTTGTTGCATGGTGGAATAATGGGATCGATTGATGAAATGGCTGGTTTTATTGAAAAACTAAATCAGAATTACCAGGTAATTGCCATGGCTACGCGTGGTCATACCAAATCAGAAATAGGTACTGCTAAAATAACCTACGAGTTAAAAGCCAACGATGTAATGGCAGTGGTTAATGCAGTTACCGGCGGCAGTGTTACTCTGCTCGGTTTTAGTGATGGTGCATACACTGGCTATAAGGTTGCAAGCATGTACCCCGACCGGGTAAAAAAGCTAATTGCCATTGGTGCAGGCGAACAAATACCCGGATTACGAAAAGTAGTTTTTGATATGAAGCCGGAAGGTGATATGTGGAAGGAAAAACTGGCATTGATGCCCGAACCAGACCGAATCGAAGATTTCTGGAAAGACATGGAGAGCTTTTACAATACCATGGAGGCAAGTAAAGAGTTGTTTATGTCCATAGAATGTCCTGTTCTGGTAATGGCAGGCGAACGCGACCTGAATGCTCCGTTGCCAAACGTTATTAATGCTTATAACATGATTCCCAACAGTCAACTGAGTATTATTCCGAACACCGGACATGTGGTGTTTATGCAAAACTTCCCTGCGGTATGGGAAAGTATTGCTCCGTTTTTAAACGACTAGTAAAATATTGAAGATCAAATAAAAAATCATTAATTATTAAAATTTTAAACTATGAAATTTGTAAAAGTATTCTTTCTCGCAATAACAGTTATGGTTGTTGCAAACAACGCAAGCATTGCACAGGAAAAACCCGCAACCGAAGTAAACAAACTAATGGTGCTTTGGACCAGCGACGACCCAATGGTTGCTGAACGTGTAGCTCTGATGTACACCGGAGTTGCCAAACAATTCGGACTTTTCGAAGAAGTTTCTGTGATAATCTGGGGGCCATCAGCAAAACTGGTTGCCGAAAACAAAGATGTTCAGGCTAAACTGAAAGACATGATGGAAAAAGGAGTTGAGTTGAATGCCTGTGTTACCTGTGCCAATATGTACGGGGTAACCGACCAGCTAAAAGGGCTTGGTATAAATGTAGATATTATGGGGGCACCGCTTACCAATGCTATAAAGGCGACGGATACCAGTGTGTTAACATTTTAATTGCAAGTCTTGTTTTTAACCCAAATTGATGAACTTGGGGCAGATTTGTATTTAAGTTAAGTACAGTGAATTGGTGCAATAATGGATTTCATTCATTGTTGTATCAATTCAAGTTCCTATACTCATTAGGAGTATAACCAGTTTCGTTTTTAAACATTCTGCTAAAATGCTGTGAATATTTAAATCCTAATTCATAGGCAACTTCACGTGCTGTTTTGTCTGATTCGAAAATCTTCTTCTTGGCAATTTCGATGATTTTGATCTGTACATATTCCTTTGCGGATTTCCCGGTTTCTCTCTTCATTAAATCACCAAAATAATTGGATGACAAATTAAGTTCATCAGCAAAGTAGGCTACCGAAGGCAATCCCAGCGTCTGTGGTTTGTCCGATGAATAATAGTCATTCAGTAACAGCTCAAACTTTTCAAGAATACCTTTGTTTTCATTATCCCTGGTGATAAACTGTCGATCATAGAAACGTTCACAGTACTTCAATAGTAGCTCAATATTTGCCGATATAATTTCTTTACTGTGTTTATCCACCGCATGTTCCAGTTCATATTTAATCTTTCCAAAACTGTCCATTATCATCTGACGCTCACGTTCTGAAATATGTAGAGCTTCATTTGTATTGTAATCGAAGAAGGAATATTTCTCGATATGCCGTCCTAAATCAGTTCCCATTATTAAATCCGGGTGAAAAATTACACCATGTCCTTTGGGTTGATATAACTCTACACTTGGCTCCATATCCAGAATTTGTCCCGGAGCAATAAATATTAAGGTACCTTCCTGGTAGTCGTAAGTATTTTTTCCATACCTCAAATCTCCGCAATGCACGTCTTTGAGTAATACTAAGTAAAATCCAAAATAAGTTCGTATTAATCTCCGTGGATCAGCTTTCGAGAAATCAATTACACTTACCAGTGGATGTAAGGTCTCATGATTATTAAAAATATTGTATTCAGTTACCGTCTCAAATCTGTTCATCTTTTCCATTTCATCTTATTTAATAAATCAAATTTAAGCATTCTCATCATGCAATGAAACTCGTTAACGCTAATTCAGTAAAAATGGTACACAATACCGTAATTTCTATACAAATTGCTATACTACAACGCCTTACATTTGTAATGTGAAATTTTAACAAAATGAAAATGGAAAATTCTTATAACAACTTAGATTCAGTTTGGAAGTCATCAGCCGCCTTTGTTGAGCGTGCAAAAAAATGGAATTTATATTTCCTGTTTATAGTTGTAATAAGCTTCTCTTCTTGTACAACAACAAATAACGATTTGTTGCTGATTAAGGATCAGGGAAGTTTTGCCGTTGGAGGAACAGTAAAAGAGAATCCCGGTACGTTTAATACCATTACACGTACACCTGAAGGACAAACTTTTCATGGCGATCATGCTTATGTATTTTATCAGATACCGGCAGAAGCACACGAATACCCGTTGGTAATGTGGCATGGCATTGGTCAGTTCTCAAAAACCTTTGAAACTACACCAGATGGCAGAGAAGGATTTCAGAACCTGTTTTTGCGCAAAAAGTATAGCGTG
>NZ_JBFHGM010000083.1:0-17293 GCF_041583095.1 Draconibacterium sp. | reverse complement strand
TAATTAATAACCAAAAAAACAATTACCTATTTATTATGGCTAATATTAAATTTTTTTTAGGCGAAGAGTTACCCCTGGAGATGCATAAAGTTAGAATGGTTCAACGCCTTGATTTAGTTCCGGTTGAAAGGAGGCTGAAAGCCATTGAGGAGGCCGGCAATAATACATTTCTCCTCTACAATAAAGACATTTACCTTGATATGCTTACCGATAGCGGCGTAAATGCAATGAGCGACAAACAAACTGCGGCAATGCTCACTGTTGATGACAGTTATGCGGGTTCTGCAACATTCACCCGGCTACAAGACAAAATAGCTGAAATTTTCGGAAAAGAATATTTTTTGCCTGTCCACCAGGGGCGTGCTTGTGAGAACTTGCTATCGTTGGCCTTTGTAAAAAAAGACACCTACATTCCGATGAACTACCACTTTACCACAACAAAAGCCCATATAATGATAAATGGTGGCAAAGTGCTGGAACTGTTTTTACCCGACGCTTTAGATTCGGTTAGTTCGAAGCCTTTTAAGGGGAATATTGATTTAAATCAGTTACAGAAATTAATTGACGAGGAAGGTGCTGATAAGATTTCATTTATTCGTATTGAAGCCGGTACCAACCTGATTGGCGGACAACCTGTTGCTCTGGACAACTTTATTGAGACAGGTAAAATTGCCAGAAAATACAAGATTCCGTTTATTGTTGATGCAAGTTTGTGGGCTGATAACCTGCATTTCATTAAAACACGCGACGAGAAGTATAAAAACCTTTCCACCCGTGAAATTACCAGGATTTTATCTGATTCTGCTGATATCGTTTATTTCTCAGCACGTAAACTCGGACACGTTAGAGGTGGAGGTATAATTACCAACGACGAGGCTGCCTACAAAAAACTATTGGAAATGCTACCGCTTTACGAAGGCTTTTCAACTTACGGAGGTATGTCAACCCGCGAGATGGAGGCGATGGTAGTTGGCCTGGACGAAACCATGGACGAAGAAATGATTAACCAGGGTCCTATTTTCATTAAATATATGGTTGATGAATTGGTTAAACTCGGAGTTCCGGTAATAACGCCTCCGGGAGGACTGGGAGCCCACCTTGATGCCATGGCTTTTCTTGATCATGTGCCGCAAAAGGAATACAGGGCAGGTTCATTGGCAGCCGCTTTATACATTGCCAGTGGTGTACGAGGCATGGAAAGAGGTACAATCTCGGAGGAAAGAGAGGAAGATGGCAGCGACCATTTTGCAGCTGTTGAGCTTTTACGACTTGCTCTTCCCCGTCGTGTTTTCACCTTATCGCAGGTAAAATATACCATCGACCGGATTGCATGGCTTTACGAAAACAGAAAGCTTATTGGCGGACTTGAGTTTTACGAAGAGCCAAAAGTGCTTAGGTTTTTCTTTGGTAAGCTAAAACCAACCTCCGACTGGCAGGAAAAGCTTGTGGAGAAATTTAAAGCCGATTTTGGTGATAGTCTGTAGTAAATATTGATTATTAAATATTCTAAATCCTGTTCAAAACGAGCAGGATTTTTTTAATCTCAATATTTGACAAACTGACCTACCGTCCAAAAAATAAGCTATCAAAAAGGTCAACCGAATTCGATTGACCTTTTTGATGGCTCCCCTGACAGTTTGAAGCAGCGAGCTAATTGTTTATAGTTTTACATTTTATCGATTGAAAGTCTTTCTTAAAAGTTTTTTAGCTAAGACTAACTTCTTGAAAAAAACCTGGATTTCCGGATTTTTTTTATAGCTCTCTTTTACCGCATCAACTTCATCTTTAAGAAAATTTTCAATGTTTTTTATGGTAACCTCTTCTCCTTTCATTTCCAACCGTTGTGATGTAGTAACTGCTTTGGGTACAATAATCCACAGAATAACATAAACCAATATACCCGCTCCTGATGTAAGAAGTGCAAGTAATACAACGATTAATCTTATAATCACCGGATCCATATTAAAATAAACGGCTAATCCGCCACAAACTCCTCCTAAAACAGTTTGCTCGGGATCGCGATAAAGTTTTCTTTTTCTTGTCTTTTGCCCTGCCAACGGTTCTTCTTCTCCAGCCTCTTCCGAAAAGTTCTCTGGAGTTCCCAAAGTCTCTATCAATTCTTCTACCCATTCAAGAGTAATTGCCTGATTTTTACCGTTCGTTTTTTCTGTAAAAATCTCTGCAATTCTGGCTTCAATATCAGCGAAAATTTCGTTGCCTTCATCATCTTTACCAAAATAGTTTTTTAGAACTATCATATATTTCTTCAGCTCTTCAATACAGCACAAGCCAATTTGAGTTGAGAGGTGCATTTACCTTTACTTCTGCTCTTTTCCCGGTTTGGTTTTTGCTGATTACAGCACCAATGTTGGAAGAACTGGCGTGGCATTCGTATGGAACCGACTCTTTGGTTTCACGTTTTAATTTGTTTAATGCCTCCATGATATTTGCCGTGTATTGGGCATTCTGGCATTTTCCGTTGTCGTTCATCAAAGGCTATTACCATAGTAACCTGGTAGAATCAGGTACGCTTTACTCGCTCAATTTTGTCGTTAGCATGATACCCTTTGTGCTCATAATGAACTGGCTTTATTATAAAACAAACCGGAATATCCTGTTGCCTGTGGGGTTTCATATCACAGCTGGATTTTTCAACGAAATTTTTGCAACTCATCCCATGAGCAAGGTCATTCAGACCGGATTGCTCCTAATCGTATCTTTGTATTTGGTAATTACTGACAAAGAAATGTTTTTCAAACGAATATAAAATTCAGTAAAAAATGAAAATTGGTGGAGCTGGGTGGCCATTATCGCAGTTGTCATTTCTACAGTTTTACTAATTACGGTTTGGAAAGATGCAAAATTCGGAATAATCGCCAATGTAATTATTTTGATTTTCGCAATCATGTCAATGCTATCAGTTCAGTTCAACAATAAAACCGATACCGAGATTGCACATATTCTGGAGCACACCAAAACAATCAATAAATCAAAAGTCAGCGAAGCTTAAATCGCTGAATTACCTGAGCCTATAAAACGTTGGCTGGAAGTTTCGGGAGTTGTGGGCAAGGAAATTATCTATACTGTTTGGCTCAAACAAAAGGCCAAAATGAAAATGAAACCCGGACAGGAAAAGTGGAATGATGCCACTGCCGAACAATATTTTACCATTCAAAATCCAGCGTTTGTTAGGAAGGTAAAAATGAATCTGTCGCCATTCATCAAAATAACGGGGCGGGATAAGTTTCAATGTGATCCCTTCTCAATGCCAGTAAGGTTTTCAAAAATCCGGGCATAAAAAAAGAGGTCGAAAAAGACCTCTTTAAATTTGGTGGCTCCCCAGGTTGGACTTGAACCAACGACCTACGGATTAACAGTCCGCCGCTCTAACCAACTGAGCTACTGGGGAAGGTTTAATTCCCTTTGTGAGAACGTTTGCTTTTCAAAAGCGATGCAAAAGTAATAGCTTTTCTTAAAAGTCAAAACTTTTTTCTAAAAAAATTCAATTAAAAATTCGATCCCTCATCAAAGGAAAATATGGAACAAACTCAAACCATATTCTTCTTTTATTGTTATACAGACAGTTATTAAATACAAACATTCAAAATAGAGAAATGAAAAAAATTACAAAACTTTTTTCCGCGGCCTTAATCGTAGGCATTATAGCATTTTCAAGTTTCCAGGCAAAAGCACATTGCGAAATTCCTTGTGGAATTTACGGCGACTCGGTTCGCATTGCCCTGTTATATGAACACATTGAAACCATCGAAAAATCGATGAACCAGATCAACGAACTATCAAAATCTGAAAATCCCGATTACAACCAGTTGGTTCGTTGGGTAATGAATAAAGAAGAGCATGCCAAAGAAATGCAGGAAATTGTTAGCCAGTATTTTTTGCACCAACGTGTAAAAATAACCTCATCGGCCGACGAGGCAGCTTATCGAAAATATGTAAAACAACTGGAACTGTTACACCACATTTCGGTATTTGCGATGAAGAGCAAACAAAGCACCGACTTAAGTATTATTGATACACTGCGCGAAAAACTTCACCTTTTTGAGCATGCCTATTTTGGCGACGATCATTAAAAAGTACGATTACAAAATAGAAAAAGGGCCTTATTTAAGGTCCTTTTTTGTGCCTGCTAACCAACATTTGATTGGTTAAATCATTTGAAGAGGCAAAATTCCCCGGAGAATTAACAATCCGCTGTCAACTGTTTAATTTATTTCAGTTAATACAACTTGTTTTTAATCGTTATTTTAGCTTAAAAATAAAAACTATGATCCCGAAAATATCCATTACTTCCAAAATAACGGTAGAGCATTCTTTAGCCTGTTTATGTACCGATTTAAAAGAAACAGCTTCTATTCAACTCTCGGAAACAGAAAAGTCGTTCCTGCAAAAGAAGTTTGAAAAGGAAGATACCTGCACAATTACACGCATTCCAAACATCCTGTTTTTTGGCAAAATAAAAACCGACAAAGAACCCTACCGGCAAGCCGAAATGGCAAGGGTAGCCGGAACAAAACTTTACGATGCCCTAAAATTAGTCGGCGAAACATCCGTTCAACTTACCAATTTTTGCGAAGCCGGTTTTTTACCTGATTTTTTAGAAGGATTGCTGCTAAACACCTACACCTTCGAGAAATACAAAAAGGAGAAAGAGCCATTTCAAATCGAAAATATTTTAATCGTTGATGAGAAGATCACTAACGAGAAAATCGATGAGATTATAAATACAACCAAGGCGACTTTCGTTGCACGCGACCTGGTTAACGAACCGCTGTCGTTTCTTACGGCAAACCAGTTCTCAAAAGAAATTGAAAAGCTAAGCGACGAAGCCGGTTTTTCACTCGAAGTTTTTCACAAAAAAAAGATTGAAGCGCTAAAAATGGGCGGGCTGCTTGCCGTAAACAAAGGCAGTATCGATCCGCCAACTTTTAATATACTGGAGTGGAAACCGGAAAATGCCACAAACAAACAAGCCATTGTTTTGGTAGGAAAAGGAGTGGTTTACGACACCGGCGGACTAAGTCTGAAACCAACACCCAACTCGATGGATTACATGAAGTCGGACATGGGTGGAGCTGCAGGAATTGTAGCAGCCATATACGCCGCTGCCCTCAATAAACTTCCCTTGCACATTGTTGGTCTGGTTCCGGCAACCGACAACCGTCCCGATGGCAATGCTTACGTTCCGGGCGATATCATAAAAATGTTCGATGGCACCACGGTGGAAATCAAAAACACCGATGCCGAAGGCAGGCTCATTCTGGCCGATGCATTAAGCTATGCAAAAAAATACAAACCTGAACTGGTAATTGATTGCGCTACTTTAACCGGATCGGCCGATATTATTGCCGGCCCACACGCTGCGGTGGTTATGGGTAACACCACTGAAAAAGTGGAACAACTAAAACAATCGGGATTAAACACCTACGAACGCCTGATAGAAGTTCCGCTTTGGGAGGAATATGCGGCGCCGCTAAAATCGCCAATTGCCGACCTCAACAACCTTGGCACCCGCGAAGGACAAACAACGATTGCCGGCAAGTTTCTGGAACATTTTACCGATTACAACTGGATACATGTTGATATGGCAGGCCCCGCTTTCAGAAAAGAGAAAGAGGCATACCGCCCTGCGGGAGGAACAGGTTTTGGCACGCGATTACTTTATGATTTCCTGAAATCAGAAACACTCCGCTTGAGCACAAATAGCATGGTAATCGCGCAGAAATAAGATCATGCTTATTTAAATTAAATAAATTAACTTTGCGACACCTTATAAAAAAGGGCAAATTTTCTGAAATAAAACACAATGGCAAAACAAGATACAATACGCATAGGAATTACTCACGGAGATATAAACGGAATTGGATACGAAGTAATCTTAAAAACACTTTCCGATCCTCGTATTCTCGAAATGTGCACACCTGTTGTTTATGGCTCTCCTAAAGTAGCAGCCTACCACCGTAAAGCTCTCGACATAAACGATGTAAGCTTTAACCACGTTCGCAGCACCAAAGAATTACTCCCCCGGAAAGCAAACATAATAAATTGTGTTGACGAAAATATTAGGGTTGAATTGGGTAAATCAACTACCGAAGCCGGAGTTTCGTCGTTTGAAGCGCTTGACCGTGCTACCAGCGATCTTCAGAAAGGATATATTGATGCACTGATTACAGCACCAATCAACAAAGACAATATTCAAAGTGAAGAATTTAACTTCCCGGGACATACCGAGTTTCTGGCACAAAAATTCGACACAAAAGACTACGCCATGTTAATGGTGAGCGAATCGCTGAAAATTGGTGTGGTTACTACACACATTCCTATTTCGAAGGTGTCTGAAAGCCTGAATAAAGATCTAATCCTTTCAAAGATCAGGATCATTGCCAAATCACTTCAGCAAGACTTTGCCATTACGAAACCGCGAATTGCCGTTTTCGGATTAAATCCGCATGCCGGCGACAATGGTTTAATTGGAAAAGAAGACAAGGAAATCATTCTTCCTGCAGTAATTCAGGCCAAAAAAGAAGGCATTATGGCTTTGGGGCCCTACCCTGCCGACGGCTTCTTCGGATCGGAAGATTACCGGAAGTTTGATGCCATTTTGGCCATGTACCACGACCAGGGTTTAATTCCGTTTAAGTTGGCATCGTTCGAACGTGGCGTAAATTACACTGCCGGACTTCCCGCCATCCGCACATCGCCGGCACATGGTACTGCTTACGCCATTGCCGGAGAAGGCAAAGCATCACCCGAATCATTCCGCCAGGCTTTGTATCTTGCTATCGATGTTTATAAAAACAGAAGTATTTATAGCGAGATCAGTAAAAATCCGCTGAGAAAATACGACATTAACCCCAACCAGGTTGATGAAAGTGTTGACATTGAAGCATCAGAAGAGGAAGATACAATCTAAAAAAGCTTTGCTATGTACGAATTCATTAAGGGTAACATTGCCGAAATAAGCGCAACGCATGTTGTGGTAGAAACTTCCGGCGTGGGCTACTTTGTTCATATTTCGTTGAACTCCTACAGCACACTTAACGGTAAAAAGGAAGTGAAAGTTTTTTTGCACCAGGTAGTTCGCGAAGATGCTCATATATTGTATGGTTTTGCCACCACCACCGAACGTGAATTATTTCGTAACCTGATTTCGGTAAATGGAGTTGGTGCCAGCACAGCAAACATGATGCTTTCGTCGTTAAATCCTGAAGAATTAAAAGCAGCAGTAACCACCGAAAATGTGGCGGTATTAAAAGCCGTAAAAGGAATTGGTGCAAAAACGGCGCAACGTATCATAATAGATTTAAAAGATAAACTCGGAAAAATACCCGATTCGGGGCAAATTTTAACCGTGGCAGACAATACTATCAGGAATGAATCGTTATCTGCATTAGTCATGCTTGGTTTTGCAAAGAAAGATGCAGAAAAGATAGTAACGAAGATACTTCAGGAACAACCTGACGCAAACGTTGAAAGCGTTATCAAACAAGCATTGAAAAGGTTATAAAATTTACCGTTTTCGAAAAAGAAAACCTAACAGAAAGTAGCAACCATTTTTTTTCGAAAAGCCTTTGTTGTAGTAATTTTAATGAAATGACACTTAGCCGAAGTTTACCTAAAATATGCTTCATTCTATTTGTATTTTTTGCCCTTTCAGTTCCTTTCAACGGAGAAGCTCAGGAAGTGCCGGAAATAGATACAACAGGCACATTACCCTATCCTTTTAAAGACCAGCCGGCTTTTGGATATACCGATCAGGATTCCGCAAAATTATACCTCAATAAGCCCAGCAACATAAAATACGAAATTGAGTACGACCCAATTACCGGCCAGTACGTGTTTTACGAAAAGGTGGGATCGCTGAATTACCGTTTGCCGCAAAGTATGTCGCTCGACGATTACCTTGAATATGATTTCGACAAATCGATTCAGGATTACTGGCGAATGAGAACACATCAGGAATCGGTTGATGCCCGCGGCGGTCTGCTCCCAAAACTTACAATTGGCAGCGAGGCCTTTAACCGTATTTTCGGGGGAAACACGATCAATATTCAGCCGCAGGGTTATGTTGAAGTTAGTTTTGGCTACCAGGTAAATAAAACCGAAAATCCGTCGATTCCCGAGCGCTTGCGAAAAGTTCCGACTTTCGATTTCGACGAAAAAATTCAAATGAACGTTACCGGCCAGATCGGTACAAAAATGAATATGCGGGTGAACTACAACACCGAGGCTACTTTTGATTACGAAAACAAAATGAACCTGGAGTACACCGGCGACGAAGATGAAATTCTACAACGTATTGAAGCCGGTAATGTGTCGTTGCCCTTAAACGGTTCGTTAATAACCGGGGCCTCCAACCTGTTTGGTGTAAAAGCCGAAATGCAGTTCGGCAAACTTACACTTACCACTCTGTTTTCGCAACACCGCGGTGAATCCAGAACAGTAGAAACTGAAGGAGGAGCGCAGGTAGCTACTTTCGATATTTCGGCAGCCAACTACGATGCCAACCGCCACTTTTTCCTGGCACAATATTTCCGCGATCACTATAACGAATGGTTACAAAGCACCGCTGTTCCGCGTTCGCCCATCACCATTAACAAAGTAGAAGTGTGGGTAACCAACAAATCAAACGATTTTGATGATTCGCGAAATATCCTGGCTTTTCAGGATTTGGCCGAACACGATCCGCATATTTACAACCCTGTTCCGGAGTTTCAGCAAACTAACGGGCTGCCCTACCCTAAAAATGTTTTTCCGAACAACGAAGCCAACGGTCTTTACAACGAAATGAAGACCACTTACAGCGACGTGCGTCAAGTACAGAATATTACCAACGTAATGTCTCAGTTTCAGGATGATTTTAAAGGCGGAACCGACTTTGAAAAAATTGAGCAGGCACGAAAACTGAACGATTCTGAATTCACCATCAACAAACAATTGGGATATATTTCGTTAAACAGTGCTTTAAATACCGATGAAGTTTTGGCAGTTGCTTTTAACTTCACCTATAACGGGCAAACTTTTCAGGTGGGTGAATTCTCAACCGATGGTATTGATGCGCCGCAAACGCTTTTTATGAAATTGTTGAAAGGCACCAATTTGTCGCCGGGTAAACCAACCTGGAACCTGATGATGAAAAACATTTATAACCTGAATGCCTACCAGTTAACCAGCGACGATTTTGAGTTGAATGTGGTGTACCAAAACGATTCAACAGGAACTTACATTAATTACCTGCCCGATTCACGCATTGAGGGGCACATCCTTCTTGAAGTAATGCGTCTGGACATGCTCAACTCGCAGCTCGACCCAACAAAAGACGGTGTATTCGACTATGTTCCGGGCATTACGGTTAACGCCAACTCGGGCCGTATTATTTTCCCGGTGGTTGAACCATTCGGAAGCCACCTGGCCGATTCCCTGCAAAATCCGTCCGATATTGAACGATACACTTTCCAAACGCTTTACGATTCAACCCAGGTAAAAGCAGAACAGGATGCCGAGCACAATAAATTCAGGCTTACCGGTAGTTACAAAGGTTCGTCAAGTTCCGATATTGCATTGGGAACTTTAAATGTTACGCAAGGTTCGGTTACAGTTACTGCCGGCGGACAGGTGCTTACCGAAAATGTAGATTATACGGTTGACTACACGCTGGGCCGGGTAAAAATTATTAACCAGGCATTGTTGGAAGCCGGAACACCGATTCAGGTGGCAACCGAAAGCGAGGACCTGTTTACCATGCAGCGCAAAACCCTGATGGGAACACATGCCAACTACGCTTTCTCCGATAATTTTAACATCGGTGCAACCATGTTGTGGATGAACGAACGCCCGCTAACCGAAAAAGTGGATTATGGTGAAGATCCGATTTCGAACCTGATTTACGGTTTGGATGCCCGCTACAACACCGAAGCGCCTTTTATTACCAAAGCATTAGACGCACTTCCGTTTTATAGTACAACCGCCACTTCTTCAATTGATGTTGAGGCAGAATTTGCCCAACTGGTTCCGGGTAGTGCAAAATCGATTGACGGAGCAGTTTATATTGATGATTTTGAGTCGACAAAAACAGCCATCGATATGCGAACCCGCTCGGCCTGGATGCTGGCCAGTACGCCACAAAACCAGGACAATTTGTTCCCGGAAGCCAACCTGAACAACTCGCTCGAATACGGTATGAACCGTGCAAAGTTGGCATGGTACAACATCGACCCCTTGTTTTTGAGAAACAATTCGCTTACTCCCGATTATATAAAAGATGACCGGGATTTACAATCGAACCACCTGGTGCGCGAGGTGTTCGAACAAGAGATATTTCCGGAACGTGAATTTACAACCGGCGAGCCAACAAACATTGCCGTACTCGACCTGGCTTTTTATCCAACAGAGCGTGGTCCGTATAACTACGACACCGGTAACTCCAGCCATGCGGCAGGTGTAAACCCTGATGGTACTTTACGCGATCCGGAGTCGCGTTGGGGTGGTATTATGCGCGAAATACAAACCAGCGACTTTGAAAATGCCAACATCGAGTACATCGAGTTCTGGATGATGGACCCGTTCGTTGACCCGGATGAAGACTGGGGTCCTCTTGAGCCAATGGAAAATGGAGGAGACCTGTATTTCAACCTTGGAGAAATTTCGGAGGATATATTAAAAGACTCGCGTAAATCATTTGAGAACGGATTGCCAACATCTGCCGAACTAAGCAATGTTGACACCACCATTTGGGGACGTGTATCAACACAACAATCGCTGGTAAATGCTTTTGATAACACAGTAAATTCACGCGAATACCAGGATATTGGTTTTGACGGATTAAACGATGACGATGAACAGTCTCATTTCCAGCAATACCTGCAGGAACTTGAACTAAAAGTAAATAACGCGGTTTACCTGAAAGCATTGGACGATCCATCCTCAGATAACTTCCACTATTTCCGCGGATCGGATTACGACAGGGATCAATTAAGCATTTTAGCACGTTATAAACAATACAACGGTCCCGACGGCAACTCGCCAACAACCGAAATGTCGCCGGAAAGCTATCCTACGTCGGCAACCACACTGCCTGACATCGAAGACATTAACGATGACAATACACTCAATGAATACGAACGCTATTTTCAATACAAGGTTAGTATTCGACAAGAGGACATGGTTGTTGGGCAAAACTACATTGTTGATAAAAGAAGCCGACCTGTTCAGTTAAAAAATGGTGAAACAGGAGAAGCTGCCTGGTACCAGTTCAAGATTCCGGTAACAAAACCTGATGCAGCAATTGGTGGTATCAACGATTTTAGTTCCATTCGTTTTATGAGAATGTTCATGCACGGATTCCAGGATTCTGCCGTTATGCGTTTTGCCACACTCGACCTTGTTCGTGCCGATTGGCGTCGTTATACCGGCGATATTCTGGAAGATGGTGGAATTCCATCAACAAATGCGCAATTCGATATTTCGGCAGTAAGTATTGAGGAAAACTCAGGCCGTTCACCGGTGAACTATATTTTGCCTCCGGGAGTATCACGGGTAATCGACCCAGCCAACCCGCAGCTGCGCCAGCTAAACGAGCAGTCGATTGAAATGAAAGTAACCCAGCTGGAAACAGGCGACGCACGTGCGGCATACAAATCGTTGTACATGGATTTCAGAAGGTACAAAACCCTGAAAATGGATGTGCACGCCGAAGAAATTGAAGAATACCCGCTGGAAGACGATGAACTGTATTTCTTTATTCGTTTGGGATCGGATTACAATTACAACTATTACGAATACGAAGTACCACTAACCCTTACCCCGCCCAATGATAAATATGACGGTAACAACGAAAGCGAACGTTATATTGTTTGGCCCGATCAAAACCGGATAAATATACCGCTCGAACTGTTTACCAACCTGAAACTGGAACGTAACGATGCCATGAGAGTGGAAGGCTCATCCATTTCGATGCAGGATGTTTATGAAGGTTCGCACCCTGGCTGGAACGACGGTAAAAACCGGGTGAAAGTAAAAGGAAGCCCTAACCTGGGTAATGTTGAGGTAATGATGATGGGTGTACGCAACAAGCGGGGACAGGTAAATACGGGGCCAAAATCAGTAATTGTTTGGGCCAACGAATTACGCCTTACCGATTTTGACGATGAAGGTGGCTGGGCAGCTAACGCACGTGTTTCAACACGTTTAGCCGACCTGGGTAGCGTCGTGGTTGCCGGGCGCAAACGTACTGCGGGTTTCGGAAGTATTGATGAGAATATTAACAACAGGATGATCGACGACCTGGATGAAATCGATGTGTCGGCATCAATCGACTGGGGTCGCTTCTTCCCTGAACGGGCCGGTGTTCGGATTCCCATGTACTACGGTTACTCCAACAGTACAGCAACACCAAAATACGACCCGGTAAATCCGGATATCGAGTTAAAAGAATCACTATCGCATGCCCGAACCAGCAGCGAGAAAGATTCGATAAAAAATATATCGCAGGATGTGATTGAGCGAAAAAGCCTCAACTTTACCAACGTAAAAGTGGAACCACAGCGCCAGAAAGAGAAAACACATTTGTGGGATCCGGAAAACTTTGCCGTTACCTATTCGTACAACGAAACATCGAAACGAAACATTACAACGGAGTACAACGTGAACAGAACGCACCGTTTTATGTTCTCGTACAACTACAGCAGCCGGCCAAAACTGATTCAGCCGTTTAGCAAAGTTCAGCTGCTGCAAAAGGGGCCTTTAAAATTAATTGGCGACTTTAATTTCTATCCGCTGCCAACACAAATTTCATATCGTACCGATCTCTTCCGTAAGTACCACGAGCGCCAATCACGAAATATTACCAATCCGAACCTCATTCTGCCGGCTACCTTCGACAAGGATTTCCTGTGGAACCGCTACCTCGATATACGTTATGATGTTACCCGTTCACTGAAATTCGATTTCTCATCACGCGGAACTTCACGAATTGATGAACCAGAAGGACGGATTAATAAAAACGACGACGATTACGAATGGAAACGCGATTCGATTCTTACCAACCTGTGGGATCTGGGACGACCAACCATATACAATCACAGTTTTAATGCCACTTACCAGGTGCCACTCCGAAGTATCCGTGCATTGAATTTTATGAGCGGAACTGTTCGCTATTCGGGAACTTACGAGTGGATAGCCGGATCGTTAACCGACGATGACATTAACATTGGAAACATAATTACCAACTCGCGCAACCTTACACTTACCGGTAATGCCAATTTCCAGACCCTGTTTAACAAGGTGCCTTATTTTAAAGAGGTCGACCAGAAATTCAGACGAACAGGTCGCGGGCGCGGCAGCCTTAACAGCCGGAGTACACGAGGAAGAACAAACCAGCAAACTGAACCACTGCAACGAAAACAGGAGGAGACATTTAGCAGAAGTGCAAGATTTACGGCCGATCAGGGCCAGCAATTTGCCCACAAGCTAAATACCAAAAAAGTAAAAGTTCTGGTTACTGATGTGGACGGGAAAACTGTTCCGGGACGAACAAATATTATTGATGCCAATACCATCGAGTTTGTTCCATCGGTTGATGTGCAGCAGGCCATGCTTACCGTTACAGGAAAACGCGGCGATCAGTCATTCATGAAAGACATGTTGGATCTGACCACAAGAATGGTGATTGGAGTGCGTACTTTCACGGTGAACTACAGCAAAAACGGAGGTACTGTTTTGCCGGGCTTCCTGCCTGAACCAACCTTATTTGGAACCGGTAAATTTAATGGCGATCCGCAATGGGGAACACAAACACCCGACCCGAAACTGGCTCCGGGACTTCCATTCCTGTTTGGCTGGCAAGACAGCGATTTTGCGATAAAAGCTGCGGAGAACGGCTGGCTGACCATCGACTCAACGTTAAATCAACCGTTCCAGATTATGGAAAACGAGCGGATTAATTTGCGTACATTGTGGGAACCGCTGCCCGATTTGCGAATTGACATCAATGCCAACCGCTCGATATCGAAAAATATTACTGAATTCTACAATTACGATACAAACTCAGGTAGTTTTGTTGCCAACAGCTATTCCGAAAGCGGAAACTTTAGTATGTCGACTCTGACACTTGGAACTGCTTTCTTTAAAATAGGAAAAGAAGAAGTAACCAGCTCCGATGCGTTTGAGAAAATGAAGGAATATCGACAGACTATTGCTCGTCGTTTGGCGGATCAACGTGGCACAAGTGCAGGGTACGTCCCAGGCACTCAACACACTCAATATCCTGGCTACCCTTTTGGATACGGACCAAATTCAGTTGAAGTTCTTGTTCCGGCATTCCTGGCGGCATATCAAGGTAAAGATCCGGAAAAGGTTAGCCTGGGCATGTTCCCCTCATTAAAATATATCCGTCCGAACTGGAGCATTCGTTACGAAGGAATGGTTTCGCGTATTCCGGGGCTGAATAAAGTAATGCGTTCGTTGAATTTCCAACATGCCTACCGTTCAAGCTACAACGTTGGGTCGTATGCCACCAACCTGAATTTTATTGCTGCCGAAGATGGCTACACCATGGTGCGCGACCTGGCTGATAACTTTGTTCCGGCCTACGATTTTAATAGCGTGAGTATTGTTGAAGCTTTCAACCCGCTGATTAATATCGACATTATGTGGCTAAGCGACCTGACTACACGTGGAGATATCAAACGTTCACGCAACCTGAACCTATCGTTATCGAATAACCAGCTAACCGAAATTCTGAGCAATGAATATACTATAGGATTAGGCTATCGATTTACACGAATGGATTTAATTATTAAAACTAAGAATTCGCAACAGGCTTACTCTAACGATCTGAATGTTCGTGCTGATATTTCGTACCGTAAAACAAAAACAATTTTACGCCAGTTAGACGATGACAGCAACCAGATTACGGCAGGCCAAGGTAACTTTACCTTAAAAACCTATGCCGACTACCGCTTGAGTGATAAGTTTGAAATGCGTGTTTATTACGATCGTATTATTAACGATCCGTTTACCTCGCTATCATACCGTACAACCAATGCTAATTTTGGTGTGAGTTTCCGTTTCACGCTGGCTAACTAATTGTTAAACGAACTTTATTTGAGAAATAGTTTTTTGAAGCTTCTGTCAACAATATTTTGATATTTCAAAAAAAACGTTTTTCTTGCAGAAGATTAAAATTAAAAAATGCAAAAAATAAATACAATATGGCTTCCGTGGTGGGGTCTTCTTACGTAAGTTAGGAGTTAAGAGCCATATTGCTATTTTTAAAGATATGACAGGCCTGCTTCTAACAAAAGCAGGTTTTTTTATGCAAAAAAATTATTATGAGAACAAACAATAACATTTGGTGGTGGCATAGCAACTTTTTACAAATATCGTGAAGAGAGGATACGTCATTGCATAAATTAAAAGCGGCTCATCGGATTTCACGGTGAGCCGTTTTTAGTTTAAACACCTTGCTTACAGCATTTTTAGAATAGAAATACAAACAAAGAACAAAACATAAAAACAAAATGGAAAAACTCAATTTTAAACCTGTCGTACGTAAAATACTTGCCGACACCGTAACTCCGGTTAGCATTTATTTACGACTTCGCACGCTTTATCCTAAGTCGATATTGCTGGAAAGCTCCGATTACCACGGAGTTGAAAATGCCTACTCGTTCATTGCTTTTAACCCAATTGCGAATTTTAAAGTCACAAACGGCGAGGTTGGCATCGATTTGCCGGGCAGAGCGCAAGAAAACTTTAGCCTTTCGCCCGAAAAGAAGTTGCACGATGAGCTGGACAAGTTCTTCAAAACATTTAATGTTGATTCGGATGAGATTGAATTGCCGGCCAACGGTTTATTTGGCTACCTGAATTTCGATGCTATTCAACATTTCGAAAGCATTCGTTTTTCGTCGCCAAAAACCGCAGAATACCAAACGTCGGAAGTACACTACAGCTTTTACAAATATGTAGTGGCCATCGATCACCACAAAAACCAAATCCACATTGTAGAAAACTTGTTGGAAGGCGAAGAGTCGCAAATGGATTACGTGCATCATTTGTTGGTTAATCTGAACTTTTCAACGGCAAGTTTCGATGTACGCGGCGAAGAAAAATCGAATATCACTGATGAAGAATACATGCACATGGTAACCAAAGGCAAAGAGCACTGCTACCGTGGCGATGTTTTCCAAATCGTTTTGAGCCGCCAGTTCTCGCAGGAATTTGTTGGCGACGATTTTAATGTGTATCGCGCACTTCGTTCAATCAATCCATCGCCTTACCTGTTCTACTTCGACTACGGCACTTACAGTATTTTCGGATCGAGTCCGGAAGCTGAAATCAGAATTAAAAACAACAAAGCATACATTCACCCCATTGCCGGAACGTTTAAACGAACCGGAAATGATGATCAGGATCGTGAGTTAGCAGAGAAACTTAGCAAAGATCCGAAAGAGAATGCCGAGCACGTGATGTTGGTAGACCTTGCCCGTAACGATTTGAGCAGAAATGCCAATAATGTAATTGTGGAAACTTACCGCGAAGTACAATTCTTCTCGCATGTAATTCACCTGGTTTCGCAGGTTTCGGGAGAAATTACCAGCGATACCAACCTGATAAAAGTACTGGGAGAAACTTTCCCGGCCGGAACTCTTTCAGGCGCACCAAAGTATAAAGCCATGGAACTGATCGACAAATACGAAAACCAGAACCGGGGTTATTACGGCGGTTGTATTGGTTATCTTGGTTTTGATAATTCGGTGAACCATGCGATTATGATTCGCTCGTTTTTGAGCAAAGACAAAAAGCTGTTTTATCAGGCGGGTGCAGGTATTGTTGCCGACTCGCAGGAAGAGAGCGAACTGCAGGAAGTGAATAACAAACTGGCTGCCTTGAAAAAGGCTATTGAAATGGCTAAAGGAATTAATTAAAAACTTGAAACGATGAAGATATTAGTTATCGATAATTACGACTCATTTACCTACAACCTGGTACATGCCATAAAAAAGATTTCAGGCCAGCCGGTTGATGTATTTCGCAACGACCAGATTGCGTTGGAAGAGATTGACAAATACGACAAGATCGTTCTTTCTCCGGGTCCTGGAATTCCTGAAGAAGCAGGTCTTTTACTCGATATTATTAAAGCTTATGCACCAAAGAAAAGTATGCTGGGCGTTTGTTTGGGGCATCAGGCGATTGGAGAAGCTTTTGGGGGCAAACTACATAACATGAATCGTGTGCTGCACGGAATTGCCACCCCCGTAAAACAAACCGGAAT
>NZ_JBFHGM010000082.1:0-17464 GCF_041583095.1 Draconibacterium sp. | reverse complement strand
ATCAACGACATAACCGAACTGAAAAAAACCGAAAAACGCCTGGAGAAAGCCCAGGAAACAATGCAGGTTTCGTCGCAAATGATTCATAAAATATCGTCGGGAATTGTGATGGTGGATAGCAATTTTAAAATAGTAGACTCCAATGAATATTTCGCCAAATTAATGGGCGAAGACACCGAGGATTTGTACGAAACCATTCCAGGGCTCACGGGAGCCGACGTTAAAGGACTGGTGCCTGATTTGATTTACAAAATGATTTCGAGCGTTCTTACATCGGGCGATGAACTTGCTGAACGCGACTTAAAGTTCAACAATAAGCTGATGCATGTTTCGGTAAGAACGCTTTACAAGAATAAAGTGGTTGGCGTTGTTTTCCGCGATATGTCGGCGCCAATGCTGGTACAGGACGAAATTATTAACCGTGCCCGCAAAATCAACAAACAAAATATTGAAACGGTACAGAAAATTGCTTTTCTGCTGGGCGAAAACGCGGCCGAAACAGAAGAATTGCTAAACTCCATAATTGAAACCTATCGCTATGGTAACGACGACAAATCCTGATTACCACGTTGAAATAGAATTCCAGCAAAAGCGGCCGAAAGGCGAAATTGCCTGTGGCGACGTGTTTCAGTCGAGTATTATTCGCGAAGAAGGACGCACCATTTTGGTATTGAGCGACGGTATCGGGCACGGAATTAAAGCAAGTGTTTTGGCAACGCTAACTTCCACCATGGCATTAAAATATTCGCAGCTGCACACCAAACCCGAAGTGGCCGCACGTATAATTATGGAGACCCTGCCAAAAAGCAGCGACGGAAAAGAAAGTTATGCCACATTCACTATAATCGAGCTGGACGGGGAAGGACATGTGCGAATTGTGAATTACGACAACCCCGGAATTCTGGTGCTCCGGAATGGAGTTGCCATGCAGGGAAAAGAATACAACCTTACGATCGAGGGCGAGGAAAACCAGGGCAAAGTATTGCATTGCAAGGAATTTACTGCACGTAAAGAAGACCGCATAATTTTTATGTCGGATGGTGTGCCACAATCGGGTCTTGGAAACCAACGCTACCCACTGGGCTGGGGTATGGAAAACATCGAGGATTTTGCGCTAAACCAGATCAAACGAATGCCTGATATTTCGGCTACAAAACTGGCACGAAAAATTGTTAACCAGGCGGTAATGAACGACCAGTTTTCGGTAAAAGACGACACCAGTTGCGGCGTTATGTATTTTCGCGAACCGCGTAAATTTATGCTGATTACCGGTCCGCCTTTTTACAAAATAAAAGACTACGACTTTGTTGGCCGCATCCAGGGTTTTGAAGGAAAGAAAATCATTTGCGGAGGAACCACGGCCGAAATCATTGCCCGCGAACTCGACCTTACTGTTGAAATTCAACACGGCAATAAAAACCTGGACAAATTACCGCCAACAGCTAAAATGCAGGGTTTTGAAATGGTTACAGAAGGGATTCTGACGCTTGGAAAAGTGGAAGAAATATTAGAAAATTACGACAGCGATACCCGACTGACAGACAGCCCGCCCGAAGAAATTGTGAAACTTTTGCTGCAGCACGACTGCATAGACATTATTGTGGGAACCCGTATTAACTGGGCACACCAGGATCCGGAACAACCGCTGGAACTTGAGCTTCGGAAATTCGTAGTAAAACGCATTGTTAAATTACTGATACATAAATTCTTTAAGAAGGTTAAAATCGAATACGTATAACAACAAAAGCAAGAATATCCGTAAGAGCTTGAACAAAGCAGTACGAATTTCGTACTACTATTGAGGGTCTTCCCCATAATTTGAACAGTGAATCTTTCAAAATAAAAACAAGACCGGATATGAAAACAATATTTACCATCTTATTCTCAATTCTGTTTCTGACTTCGTTTGGGCAAATTAAACGTTTTTTAATTCAGGGACAGATAGTGGATCAAAACGACAACCCGATTAGTGATGTTTATATTGTAAATCTCGACAACCACGACAAAGATATCAGCCAGAAAAACGGTGTATTTTCAGTCTGGGTATCGCCAGGCGATTCGCTGGTACTTTCGCACATTTCGTATTTCAGAAAAATAGTTTCGGTGCATACGCTGCTTGTTAATCCAAAAGTGGAGATGGTTTCCGAAAATGTCGACATCCCGGAGATCGTTGTGTCACCCCAACAGGTTTCGGAATTAGACAAGGCTGAACAAAACCTTGCTTTTATGCAGGAATACAACCCACCTATTAAATTTCGCATGGCAGAAGAGGAAAGTGATCCGGTTAGCATGATCATGACTGAAAATAACGACTTTATGCGTTCTGAGGCCTCATCGATAAGCCTTTTCCGTTTTTCTCCTTCCGAAAATGTTGGAAAACTTTTCACCCTTTGGAAAAAAGATCAATCGGATGAGTATTTTTCTACACCTAAAACCCGCGAAGAATTGGAGAAAAAGAAAAATAAGTAAGAGAATTTCAGCACTAATATCTTTTTCGCTATCCCATTTATCATTCTCATTTACAACTCCACACAAACTTTTAGGCATTCCAGCTGTTCTTTAGATGTAAAAAAGAAAAAAATATGAAAAAGCTAATTTTTATAAACGTATTACTCTTAGCTGTAATTACAGCTTTTGGACAAAGTTCGCTGCACGATTTTACGGTGAAAGATATTGAAGGAAAAGATTTCGACCTTTCCACATTGAAAGGGAAAAAAGTATTGGTTGTAAACACGGCATCAAAATGTGGGTTAACTCCGCAGTTTGAACAACTACAAAGTGTTTTTGAGCAATATGGTGGCGATGATTTTGTTATTATTGGATTTCCGGCAAATAATTTTGCCAACCAGGAGCCAAAAAGCAACGCCGAAATTGTTGAATTTTGCGAGATGAACTATGGAGTTACTTTTCCCATGATGTCGAAAATTTCGGTGAAAGGCGATGATATGCACCCGGTATACCAGTGGCTGACTCAGAAGAGTAAAAACGGAAAACAGGATTCGGAAGTTGGCTGGAACTTTCAAAAATATCTGATCGACGAAAATGGAAAGTTAGTTGAGGTAATTGAACCCAAAGTAAAACCTGATGATGCTAAAATCATCAGCTGGATTACGAATTAATTGCAGTAATTCATATAACTAAAACAAAAAAGGCCGACTAATTGTCGACCTTTTTTCGTGGGAACTACTGGATTCGAACCAGTGCCCCTCCCTATTTACATCGGGATGCTTTGTACCAATGCCGAAAATCTTAAAACTTTGTTTTATTAGATTTTCGAGCATCCTCGATAAAAAATGAAATCATAGATTTCTGTTTTATCGGGACTGAGCTAAGATTCCTCAATCAATTTCAAAATTGCATTTCTACTTTTCCATTTTTTAAGTTGCATCCCGCGTTTCATTGCATCACTTTTTTCATCAAAGGTTTTATCTGTAAATAATTTATAAGTCGTTAATAAGAAGTATTTTAGAAAACAGATAAGAAATTAAAATTTCATCTTCGTGCTCATGGCAACAATTGTTTGTGCTTATCTGTTTTGAAGCCAGTTTCATACTCGGGGTCTCATAAATGATCCTCCAGTAACGATCGGCCTTTTGTTTTTTCTAAGCTGCTTCTTCAATTTTTTCTATGTTATACCCCAACTCTTTCAGTTGGCGTTTCAAATAATCCACTTTGTTTTTCTTTTTCCTTTCTAAGAGATAACTGGCCCCTAATTCATGATATGGTACTTTATCTTTGATTATGTGGTAGCAGGCAACTAGTATTTTATGGCCTATGGCTAGTAATGCCCTTTTTTTTCCCCGCCTTCCTACCATACTCTCATATTTTGCTCTAAAGTACGTTCCTTTTGTCCGGGTTGCACCCCATGCAAGTTCTACCAATAATGGTTTTAGGTATTGGTTTGCTTGCCTTGTCCTCGAACTTTTTTTTTTACCTGCACTTTCATTATTGCCCGGACACATCCCCGCCCAAGATGCAAGGTGGTGTTCATCAGGAAAAACTTCCATGTTGGCACCTATCTCTGATAATATCCGCTTTGCACCATCTTTAGCCACGCCGGGAATCGTTTGTAACAGCTCCAGTTCCCTATTATATTCTTCCAATTTCTTATCCATTTCAGTATCAATTAATACAATCTGGCTCTCAAGATAAGTTATGTGGGCTTTCATCTGCTTTAGCATAAAAATATGATGCGCAGTAAGCCGTCCGGTAAGTGCCTGCCTTAATTCCTCCCTGGTCGCTGCTAATTTTCTATGATAACATTCGTTGATTAATATCTCTAAATCTTTCCGCCCGGAAATCAAACCATCTATCAGTTTTGTAGCCACTGTTCCGGAAGTATCGGAAACAACACTGGACAATTTGATATTGGCATCTTCCAATATCCGTTGAATCCGGTTCTTCTCTGAGGCTACTTCGCGGGTCAACTTGGTTTTGTACCTACTCAAGTCACGAAGTTCCCTAATGTTTTCAGGTGGAACAAAACTCCCTTTTAATAAACCACTTAAAAGTAACTTGCAAATCCAGCGGCTGTCTGCCTTGTCTGTTTTCCTGCCTGGTACATTTTTTAGGTGACGCGCGTTAACCAGCAAAATCTCAAACGAATCTTCAAGAATATTAAAAATTTCCAATAAACACCGGTGCTTTCCATGGCAATGTGCGTAATCCCATTATTCATGAGCCATTCTTTCATCTATTTCAAAGAACTCGTAAAGGTCCCGTAAGTTTTTGTCTCTTCATTAATTCCTATACCATTTACTGTGGCTACTGCTGTTTCTTTATGGACATCAATACCACAGCTTCTTTCAATTACCTGTTCAAATTCAATCGTACTCCGTTCCATGATAACTTGTAATTAGTTCGATACTAATTACAAGTTACTTTATTTTCATGCTTGTTTGTGCTTTTTTAATCATGGGTGCTTCATACAAAAACATTGGACATTTTAACAAGGGCGAAATGAAAACCATTGGTTTCGAAAGGCCGAAACACGGTGCGGTTACCTATCTTACCGCCGACGAATTAAAAGCGATTACTGACTATTGGGGTGTAGATGTTAATACGAAATAAGCGAGAATCGGCTTTTAAATTACAGGTTCGTTAGCCTACCTGTTTTCTTTCAATTTTTGAAAAACAAAAGATGCCAACCTACTGCTTTATACAGTTTCGGATGGCATCTTTTATTTTAATCTCACATCCCCTTTCTCAAAGGGAGACGATTTTGAAGCTCGAAGCTAGCAACACGTAGCTCGTAGCTATTTTACTCTTTCCAATCCGGTAAACGTCCCGGAGTCCATGGAGCATTCATTTTGTTGAGTTCGGCTTCCAGCGCCGGAACTTTATTTTCAACAATATTTTTTAATGCATCCAATACCGGAGGGAATTCTTCTTTCAGAATTTCGTACGCTTGTTTTTCGGTGGTGGTAATTCCCGTTGTCGATCCCATGTGCGTGTAAGTAATAATACTCAATCGGTTGTTTAACGGCACTTCTGCAGGAGGAATTTCTTCCCAGCTTGCTTTAGCCGGCACACCATCCATTTTAAAGTTCAGTGCTTCCAGCTCCACTCCAATTGCACGGGCTTTATCCATTAATTCCTGGCTGGCTCCCGGCGTAGCATAAATGGCTTGTTTTATCTTCTCCACTTTTGCAGTGGTTTCGCCAATCATTCGGTTGGTTCCCACAACAGCCAGTGCCAGTCTATTTACTTTTTCGGCAAACTCAACATTCTCGTTGTAGTCTTCGGCAGGCAACACGGTGTTGTTTAATTTTTTGCAGCTAAACGAAACCGGCTCAACCAATTCGGTCAACTCGCCTTCGTGCCACAATTTCATACCTACTTTATAGGTTCCGGGCATCACCATTATTCCACGACCGCTGCTTGTAATTGGGTTGTATTTATCGCTAATACGTGCATTTGCTGTAGCTGCGTAAGTCATATTCCAGTTCACGCGGCTCACGCCTTTTGAAGGCGCTTTTGTAAACTGGTCGATCACATTCCCGTCGTTATCATAAATGGTAAATATCAGGTGTGTTTTTTCCTGCTGACCTTCCAGTTGTAATTCCCTCCATGTTGGTTGCGGAATCGGCTTTCCTTCTTTAAACAACTCTTTCTCTTCCTCTTTCCGAATTTGCTTTTGTGTTTTTGGCACTTCATTCAGGTAGTAGGTAAAAGTTGCTCCGTATTCCGGATTATCCGCTGTAAAATAGGTACTTCCCTGGTTGCTTTTCCCTCTGGTTTGTGCAAACATCAGCGCATCTTTTATCGGGAAAATCTCCGCTTTTGTATTTTCAAGCTCGGCTGAAATTTTGCGCAAGGGGCTGTAATCGTCCATGATGAAGAAACCACGGCCAAATGTTGCAGCAACCAGGTCGGTTTCGCGTTCCTGGATAGCAATGTCGAATACAGGGATCGTTGGTATTCCTGATTTTAGCTGCACCCAGTTTGTACCACCGTCAACCGTAAAGAAAATGCCAAACTCTGTTCCCACAAACAATAATTCAGGGCGAGCAAAATCCTGCATAATGGTATGAACCGAGCCATTCTCGGGCAGATTGCCCGAAATGGAAGTCCATGTTTTTCCTTTATCGGTACTTTTATAAACGTAAGGTTTAAAATCGTCGCGTTTCAGGTTATCAAAAGTGGCATAAACCACATTCGCATCAAAACGGTCGGCGCAAATATCACTTACAATCGTTAACTCCGGCACTCCCGGAAAACTTTTTACCTGCGTCCAGTTTTCACCATCTTCGGTAACCGAAATTACACCGTCGTCGGTTCCGGCATACAACAGGCCTTCCTGCAGTTTTGATTCTTCGAGTGCCACAATGGTTCCCCACTGCGAAGTAGACACATCGCGAACCACCGCCTCGGCAGGCCAGTATTTTCCCATTACCGGAATTGATGTGCGGTCGATTTGTGCAGTCAGATCATCGCTGATTACTTCCCAGGTGTTGCCACGGTCGTCGCTACGGAAAACCTTGTTGGCCGCCATGTACAAACGTGTATTTTTATGCGGACTAATAATCAATGGCGTGTTCCAGTTCCACTTGTAAGTCAGTTCACCTTTACGTTCGATGGGTTTAATACTTATACTCTCGCCGCTTTTTTTATCGTAACGCGATACATTTCCGTACTGGTATTCCGAGTAAACGATGTCAGGATTGCCGGGTTCGATAGCTCCCCAAAAACCATCGCCACCGATGGTTGGAAACCACTCGTCGTTGGTAACGCCGTTTCGGCTGATTGTTTGCGAAGGACCACCCATTGAATTATTATCCTGTGTTCCGCCATACACATTGTAGAACGGTTCGGCATCATCAAGGTACACCCGGTAAAATTGAGTTATGGGTAAATTCTCTTTAAAATCGAAAGTTGCTCCGGCATCCCATGTTTCGTAAATACCTCCGTCGCCACCAATAATATAGTGCTCAGTATCTGTAGGGTCGATCCAAATGGCATGATCATCTACGTGACGGCCACGGGTGCTTATACTTGTCCAGTTTTTTCCACCATCAACAGTTACTTTTGAAACTGTTTCAGTTGAATATACTTTATCCACATCTTTAGGATCGCATACAATTTCGTTGTAATACTGTCCGCTAGAATGGTAATCGCTCATCTTCTCCCAGCTTTCTCCTTTATCCGTCGAGCGGAAAAAACCGCCTTTATCATCGGCAGCTTCCACAATCAGGTACACGTAATTCGGATCAACGGGCGATACATCAATGCCCATTCCGCCAATATCAACCGAAGGCAGTCCCTTCATAACTTTTCGCCAGTTTTCGCCGCCATCGGTACTTTTATATACAGCCGATTCCGGGCCGCCACCAATTTTTGTGAACGAAGTTCTGCGGCGTTGCTCCGATGTTGCATACATAACATCCGGGTTACAAGGATCCATCACCACGTTATTTACGCCGGTGTTTTCGCTAATCTCCAGTACTTTGTTCCAGGTTTCGCCACCGTCGGTACTTTTGTACAGGCCACGCTCCTCGCCCGGTCCCCATGCCGATCCTTCAGCAGCAACAAAAACAACATCAGAATTTCGTGGGTCGATAACGATTCCACCAATCTGGCGGCTTTCTTTCAAGCCCATATTTTTGAATGACTTTCCACCATCAAGCGATTTGTAAACGCCATCGCCATAACCCAATGCACGCTGGTGGTTGTTTTCGCCGGTTCCTACCCAAACTACATTTGAGTTATTTGGATCGAGCACCACAACACCTGTTGAATACGAACCGTAATTATCGAAGATCGGACTCCAGGTAGTGCCATTGTTCGTGGTTTTCCAAACGTTACCGGAAGCAACTGCCACGTAGTATTCTTTATGATTATTGGGGTTTACAGCAAAATCAGCAATCCGCCCGCTTGCCCATGCCGGACCAATACTTCGCCATTTCAGGCCACTAACCAGCCCCGAATTAACAAAAGGCTTGTCTTCTTCCTTTTTCTCTTCTTCTTTCTTTTTGGAAAAGGCTACCGTTGAAACTAAAAATACGGCAGCCATTAACAGTGTGAGTTTTTTCATAGAATATTTATTTGAATTTTCGAAATCATCAGTATGAAACAATGGGCGAATATTACGCAAAATGCCATTTTATTGAGCAATTTTAAGCGTTACCCTTAGGTTTAGTTTTACTGTGCTGAAAATAATAAATATATACTATGTAAAAAAAGATATAAGTCACAATCCTCACCGAAATATAATTTCGGTGAAGTCATAAGACAATTATTTCCTGTACGGAATAAAATTTGGAGACTAAAGTGCTTTCTTTTGAGAGAATGTGCCCCTTAGAAATTCAACACGCCCTTCAGGTTCTTATAACCTGTTTTGCTGACTTTCAGTTTTGTTTTGTCGTGCAGAATAACAATGTACGATTCCTTTTCGTATTGCTGGATTTCCCCGATCTCGTCGACCTTTACAATGTAGCTGCGGTGGATACGCACAAAGTTTTTCGGGTTCAAAGCGTTCTCGAAATACTTCATGGTTTTTTGTTTCATCCAGCGACCATCGTTGGTATAGATCATTACATAATCGTCCATCGATTCAATGTAGCGAACTGCATCAACCGGGGCAATATGAATTTTATGACGATCCTTCACCACAATACGGTCGAGGTATTCATCTTTTGGAAAATCGCTTACTTTTTCGGCCACATCCGACTCTTTTCCCTCGGTTTGTATGCGCTCCATAACTTTTTGAATAGCCTCATCCAAACGATCTTTCGAGTAGGGTTTTAATAAATAATCGGCAGCATTAAAATCAAAAGCTTTTAAAGCATATTGGTCGTACGCCGTGGCAAATATTATCTGTGGTTTGTGCTCGAGCAACTCCAGCAACTCAAAACCGGTGATCTTTGGCATTTGAATATCAAGAAAAACCAGGTCGGGTTTTAAGTCGTTGATTTGTTTCACGCCTTCAAAGCCGTTTTCGCATTCGGCAATCAGTTCAATCGCTTCGTTATCGGCCAGGAACGACTTCATCAGGTTACGAGCCAGTTCTTCATCTTCAACTATAATTGTGCGCAATTTTTCAGTCATGGTTTACAATTTTTGAGGAATGGTTAAAGTTACGGTAAATTCGTTTTGTTTATTTTCAATTTTCAGCAAATGCGGGTTTCCGTAGATCACCTGCAGGCGGTCGCGGATATTACGCAATCCAATTCCTTCGCCCTTTTTGCTTAATACATTTTTATCGTAGGTATTGCTGATGGTTACCACCAGCTTATCATCGTCGCACCAGCAATGTGTAATTACATCAATGGTTTCGGTGGCTTCGTACACGCCATATTTTATAGCATTTTCATACAGTGGCTGAAGTATCATATTAGGAATTACGGCCTTTAAACAATTCTCTTCAACGGCAAAAACCGGATTCAGTTTTTTCCCGAAACGCACCTTTTCAATCTTCAGGTAAAGTTTGTTATTATCGATTTCCTGCTGAACACTTACTTTTTCGCGCTGATCGTGCTTAAGCGAATAGCGCATCAGCTGCGAAAGGTTGATCACCATTTCCTGTGCTTTTGCCGGGTCGGTCATTGTAAGCGACGAAATACTGTTCAAACTGTTAAACAAAAAGTGTGGATTGATCTGCGATTTTAAGGCATGCAATTCGGCTTCTTTTACCAACGCTTTTAGCTTGGTTTCGTTTTTGGTTTTTTCTTTAAAAGCCAGGTAATAATTTACGGCGTAGAAAAACACCACGTTAAATGTATAAAGCAAATATCCGTTATAAAGCCCGGTGAACAGATAGTTATGATCTTCCTTTAACTGCCCTGGATTTATGAGTTTTGTAATTACCGTACCAATGTAAAGCCAAATTAAAACGATTATGGTGGCGGCAATAACATGAGCCAGAATTACACGGCCAACACTGTTATCTTCGAGGGTGCTGAATTTAATGACATACCAGATGGCAATTCCTAAAAATCCGAAAAGGATAATGTAGGCGAAACGTTCGGTCATGGCAGTAATAAAATCACTTTCGCCAACCGAAACAACCACTAAAACCATTACCACTGCCAGTATCAACCAAAACGCAACATACGAAATGGCCAACCGTGGTGATTTTATAAAGGGATGCCTAAAATCCATTTTTACAGGTATTTGATCTCTACGCCGCCAAAGGCTGCAAAACCTTTTATCACCAGCGTTTTCGAGGGATCGGGAACGATTTGATTCAGCGAGTTTCCGCGTTTATCAGTATAGCCGCCAAAAATAGCGGTAACTTCATTTTTTACTGTCCAGTCGGGTGGCACTTTAAAACCACAGCCGCCAAATAAAGCCAGCGAGTCGATAACAGCACCATTGGCCGAAAGTCGAGCCTGACGCAGATCGTACTCTGTTCCGCCAAAAACCGAAGTGGTTTTTCCGCCCATAAAGTTCTGCGAATTTACGTACACTTCGCGACCTCCGAAAATCACAAAATCATCGAAGTAGTCCTGCCCTTTTTGTTCTCCCTGATTAAAATTGGGTCCTTCAAAAGGGTTTCGTTTTCCGGAGTGCGTTACCAGAATTGCCACACCAATACCTATTATTAATACCGGCCAGCCTATTCGTCGTAATTCATAAGGGATATGAGCCACTTCCGGAATCAAAAAGAAAGCTCCGATTACGATTAAAACAGTCCCTGTGGTTTTATTCCCTCCGATTATGGAGAAGACCCCAATTCCGATAAGTAACATTTGCCACGAGATCAGAATATCGTTCCAAAATGATGGAATAAGATCGAGGCGCTCGAAAATCCACAGTGCACCTACCACAATTAGAAATAAGCCCAAAAAGGCTCTCCTGTTTGTACTCTCCGGTTTATTATCCATGATAAAAGTTTTAACTGTCCTAAAATATTGATAATCCTCTAAACACTGTCCTTTTTTTTAGCGGATTTACTTTCTTTCGCAACTACGGGCTAAAACAAACGCGCGATTAACGCAATTCCCAATACAATTAAAATTACCGGGAACAAAAACACAATTGCCGCTCCTGAAATGAAAATCAGTTTTGGTAACAAAAATATGCCTCCAATAATAAGTAACACCAGGCCACCCGAACGTTTACCGGCCATTAATACTGCTCCGATAATGATTAAAATAACAGGCCATGAAAAAACAAAATGCCCAAAGCCATGAAAGACACTTCTTACAGGACTAAAAATTTCATGAAAGTTTAAAAACGGGAAATCAAAAAAGAAACCGGTTTGTTTTAGTATCCATACCAAACCAATACCGATTAAAACTAAAGCCAATACTTCTTTTGAGTTTTCTTTTTTATGTGTTCTTTCCTGTGGCACTTTTTCCATGATACTGTTTTTTGCATTTACACATCAAAAGTAGAAATCGCAACCCGGCCAAACAGTTAACATTCGGTTAACAAAGGTTATGAATCGGTAAATGGGTATATGTTGGTATTAACCGGAAACGAGGTTGTGCGGGAGGAACTGACAAAATCCAATAGTTAAAGTGTTAAAAAATAGAGGATTTCGAAGTGCCAACAGTGACAAAAAAGCATATAGTAGAATTACATTACCCCTCACCCTTCCGGGAGCTCCCCCTGGAAAGGGAGCAGGATTTTTGCGACTTTCTGCGCTGCATCAAAGCTGTCCCGATTTTATCGGGATGCCGACAGGCAAAGAGGTAAGATGATGAAAGTGCTAATGAATTAAAATGCCGGATTTAAGGCATAAAAAAAGGTTGTTCTCAATTTGAAAACAACCTTTTGGCTTTTATTTCTTTTGTGCTTTTGCCCACGAATCGCGCAAGGGAACCGTTCGGTTAAACACCGGTAGTTCGGGTGTTGAATCCGGATCCATGTTAAAATAGCCCATTCGTTCAAACTGAAAATGATCGAGCGGTTTAGCTGTTTTTACAAATGGCTCCAGGTAACAGTTATCCAGCACTTTTAACGAATCAGGATTCATAAACTCTTTAAAGTCTATATCCTTGTGCCCATCCGGTTCTTCATCGGTAAACAAACGATCGTACAGGCGTACTTCTGATTTAACGGCATGTTTTGCCGATACCCAGTGTACCACACCTTTTACTTTTCTGCCATCGGAAGATTTCCCCCCTTTTGACTCAGGATCGTAAGTACAGTGCAACTCAACGATTTTGCCGTTTTCATCTTTAATAACTTCGTTACATTTTATCAGGTAGCCGTAGCGCAAACGTACCTCGCGGTCGGGCCCCAAACGGAAGAACTTACGTGGAGGATCTTCCATAAAGTCGCTTTGTTCGATATAAACCTCGCGCGAGAATGGTACATCCCGGCGTCCCATCGACTCATCTTCAGGGTTGTTTACGGCGCTTAATATCTCTTCTTTATCCTCAGGATAATTGGTAATTACTACTTTTAGCGGATCGAGCACTCCCATTACACGCTGTGCAATTTTATTCAGATGATCGCGCACGCTGAATTCCAGTAATGAAACATCAGTTGTTCCATCTACTTTAGTTACACCAATTTTATCCGAGAAATTACGGATTGATTCAGGTGTGTAACCTCTTCGGCGTAAACCCGAAATAGTTGGCATCCGCGGATCGTCCCAGCCTCTGACATGGCCATCCTTTACCAATTCCAGCAATTTACGCTTGCTCATTACGGTATAAGTAAGGTTTAAACGCGAAAACTCAATCTGGCGCGGACGGTAATCCGAATCCTTTAACTGATCAATAAACCAGTTGTACAACGGACGGTGCACCTCAAACTCCAAGGTACAAATCGAATGGGTGATTCCTTCCCAGTAGTCGCACTGACCATGCGCAAAATCGTACATCGGATACACACACCAACTATTTCCGGTGCGGTGATGTTCGGCTTTCATAATCCGGTAAATAATCGGATCGCGCATGTGCATATTCGGCGATGCCATATCTATTTTTGCACGCAGCACTTTTTCGCCCTCATTAAATTCACCCATTGTCATTCGCTCAAACAAATCGAGGTTGGTTTGAACCGAACGATTTCTGAACGGACTTTCCGTACCGGGTTTCTGCGGTGTTCCTTTTTGCTCGCTTATGGTTTCAGCATTCTGATCGTCGACATAAGCTTTGCCTTCTTCAATCAATTGAACGGCAAAAGCATGTAATTTTGGGAAATTATCGGATGCATAATACAAACGATCCTCCCAGTCGAAACCCAACCAACGCACATCTTCCATAATCGATTCAACATATTCTGTTTCCTCTTTCGATGGGTTTGTATCGTCGAAACGAAGGTTTGTTTTGCCTCCGTATTTTTGCGCCAGCCCGAAATTTAAACAGATCGATTTGGCGTGTCCAATATGTAAATAACCATTGGGTTCGGGGGGAAAGCGTGTATGCACACGTTTATCATTTTTACCTGCGGCCAAATCGGTGTCGATTTGTGCATGAATAAAGTTGGCCCTTTTGGGCGCTTCAGCATTAGTATTGGTATTTTTTTCTGCCATTTTCTTGAATTATCCCCTATTGAATAAGGCTACAAAATTAAAAAATGATTTGTGAGTACACTTAACACCTGTTCAAATTATTACTTTTGTTGCAATAATATTAATTAGGGATGGGAGTAATTGAAATAGAGGGAATGAAATTTTATGCCTATCACGGGCATTTTGCTGCCGAGCAAATTGTTGGCAACCACTTTGAAGTGTACCTGCGACTGGAAACAAACTGCGATGCCGCAGCCCAATCTGACAATTTAGATGATGCATTGAACTACCAGGCTGTTTATGAAACCGTAAAAGAAGTGATGCAGATAAAATCGGCCTTGTTGGAGAATGTAAGCAAACGTATTCTGGATACCCTTTACGACCGATTCCCTGCAATTGATAAAGCCCGCGTTAAAATCTCGAAAATGAATCCACCAATGGGAGGCGAAATGGAACGGGTGAGCGTTACCATGGAGCGCTAAAAATCAGTCGCAGTCTCAGTTAACAGCTAAAAGTGCACCCTAATTTGTTACTAACGGCTAGTAGCTCGCGGCTCGAAACTATCCTAAATCTATGTTATTAAATATTTAATCCCCAGCTCAATACTGACATTTATCAAATTATTCGAACTTCTTTTTCGTATTTTCCAAAAAAATAAATTCAACCTTTTACTCATGTTTTATAGTTCGACTAATTTAAACGAAGGAAAGTGCCGAAAATCGTGCACTACTGAAAAGAAGCGGGAGCTTCGCGAGGGAAATAATCCAAAATCGACAGAAGCCGGTTGGCAGGTAGGTGCCAGCGACTTGCATGTAAATGCAAACTGGCAAAAACGCAGAAAATAACACGATTTTATTTTTTGTGTTGCGAGAACTGCAAAATTTTATATTTTTGCAGTCCGAAAACGTACAAGGTTCCTTGGCCGAGTGGCTAGGCAGCGGTCTGCAAAACCGTGTACGGCGGTTCGACTCCGCCAGGAACCTCAACAAAAGAGAGCAACAACAGCTCTCTTTTTTATTTTTAGGGAATCGATTCTTTTAGTTTATTAACTTCCACCTATTCCCAGGATTATTTTATCGGAACCACGTCCCCATTTTCATTGTAATTTATTCTTAGTAAATTTGAAGAGAGAGCATTTTTGCCAAAACAATTTCACCCGGAATTCGAAATAACACCGAATTCTGCAGGAAATTTAAATCTTATTAAACCAACTGCAATGAAAGCGAAAATCGAATTTACTTTAAACGGAAAGGATGTTTCAGTTGAACTGGAAGAATCGAAAAAACTCCTTTGGGTTTTGCGAACACATTTTAACCTGACCGGCACCAAATATGGTTGCGGCGAGGGGTATTGCGGCGCCTGCACCGTACTCATCAACAACTCGGCAACCCGGTCGTGTGCTACCACCATTGGCGAAGTAGCCGACAAAAATGTGATCACAATTGAAGGACTGGCACAGGGCGAAAAACTGCATCCGGTGCAGCAGGCATTTGCCGACCATGATGCCCTGCAATGCGGCTACTGCACTCCGGGCATGATAATGAATGCTGTGGGCCTACTGAACGAACAGCCAACTCCAAGCCGGGAAGATATTATTTTGGGAATGGAAGACAACCTGTGTCGTTGTGGTGCACACAACCGTATTCTGGATGCAATTGAAGACGCTGCAAACAAAATGCAAAACAGCAAGTAATTCAGCTTTTATGTATTCAAAACCTAAAAAATGACAACATGGACAAGGCAAAAAATATTCAGGATTATATAGAAGGACACACCCCTTCCAACAGCATAAAACGCCGGAACTTTATTCGTTTACTTGGCGGAGGCATTTACGTTTTCTTCCATGCCGGAGCAGCACTAAAACTGATGGCGGCTGACGGAGATCAACGGCAGTTACCGGATGATTTTAATGCTTTTCTTCGAATTCACGAGGATGGAAAAGTATCGTGTTATACCGGTAAAATCGAAATGGGTCAGGGAGCGAATACCGGACTGGCCATGATGCTGGCCGATGAGCTTGATGTAGCGTACGAAAATGTTGAAATGGTAATGGGCGACACCGATCTCTGTCCGTGGGACATGGGAACTTTTGGTTCGCTTACAACCCGCATGTTCGGGCCGTCGATGTTGGCCGCTGCAGCAGAAGCGCGCCAGGTTTTATTGGAACTGGCTGCGGAAAAACTGGGTACAGATGTGGACAAGCTCGAAGTTGCTGAAGGTGTGGTTTTTGATCGCGGTAACAGAGCGAAAAAGGTAACTTACGCGCAACTTGCCAATGGGCAACGCATAGAACGAGTTGCAAAAAAAGATGCTACCGTTAAAGATTATTCGAAATACAAAATAATGGGCAAGCCGAAATTCCGTGCCGACAGCATGGAAAAGGTTACCGGAAAAGCCAAATATTCCGGCGACATGCGTTCGCCCGAAATGCTTTATGCCCGTTTATTACGTCCGCCATCGCACGGTGCAAAATTAATTTCGGTGGATACATCAGAGGCTGAAAAAGTTGACGGAGTTCAGATTGTAAAAGATGGCGATCTGGTAGCCGCTTTGCATGAAGATCCGGAAATGGCAGAAAAAGCACGAGGCTTATTTCGCGCTAAATTTGAAGAGGCAGACAAACCGGTTAATAATGACAACATTTTCGATTACCTAAAGGAACGTGCACCGGAAGGAAATGTAAATATAAACGAGGGAGACCTTTCAAAAGGCGAAGAACTGGCAACTTCGGTTTTTAATACCGAATTCCACGACGGATACGTTGCCCATTCGCCCATGGAACCACATACTGCAATGGCTTATTTCGACGGCGATAAAATGACTGTTTGGGCCGGAACGCAAACACCGTTCCCCGCCCAATCAAATATTGCCCGGATATTGGGAATGGAAGCAGAGAAAGTTCGGGTGAAACCTCCTTACCTGGGAGGTGGTTTTGGTGGGAAATCGGCCCACGGGCAAGCCGTTGAGGCAGCAAAACTGGCAAAACTAACCGGTAAACCGATTATGGTTGACTGGACACGTGAAGAAGAGTTTTTCTATGATAACTTTCGTCCGGCAGCAGTTTTAAAAATAAACTCGGGAATCGACGACGCAGGTAAAATTACCTTCTGGGATTACCACGTGTATTATGCCGGCGACCGTGGCTCCGAAACCCTGTACGATGTGCCTCATCAGAAAAGAACGGTTTACGGACGTGGATGGAGAGCACCGGGAATACATCCTTTCGATACCGGAGCGTGGCGCGGACCGGGCAACAGCACCAACACCTTTGCACGCGAAACACAGGTGGATATTATGGCAGCCAAAGCCGGAATCGATCCGGTTGAATTCAGGCTAAAAAACCTGAAGGACCAACGTGCCATTGATGTGCTGGAAGCGGTGGCAGAAATGGCCGACTGGAAACCGGGGAAATCACCATCGGGAAGAGGTTTCGGCGTTGCCATTGGTTCCGATGCCGGAACTTATGTAGCGCACATTGCAAAAGTGGATGTTAACAAAGAAACCGGTGAGGTAAAAGTGCTAAAAGTGTGGGTGGCACAGGAAATGGGATTTTGT
>NZ_JBFHGM010000081.1:0-17706 GCF_041583095.1 Draconibacterium sp. | reverse complement strand
TGAAATGACCAAAGGGAACTCGTCCGGCGAAAAAAGCCGATCGAAGCCAGGTGGTTCTCCCGGACGAAACTCAAAAGGCAATCCACATAAAAAAAGCCGGGAGTTACCCCGGCCTCTGAACAGTATTTTAGCTAAAAACTATTTTACCAAAACCTTTTGTGTAGTGGTGTTGCCATTTTGTATAACCCGGAGTAAATAAACACCCGGTGTAAAATTCTGCACATCAATTTCAACCTTGTTTTTGCGTAAGTCGTTTGCCTGATATTGTAAAGTTCCGGCTATTGAATATAGCTGAACTGTGGAAATCGTTTTGTCCGAAGTTATTGTCAGTTTATTCGATGCAGGATTAGGATAAACCTGCAAATCGCTACTCCTGATTTCCGGTTCATCGATATCGGTTATAATTCTTGGCTCTTCAAACTGTTGTGTTGAATACAGGCGGTATTCGCCCGGAGCAAACGTAAAGGTTTGATTTGCTGTGGCTATTTCAATCGAGTCGCCGCTAAAAAACTCGTAGTATTTCCCTGTCTCCGGAAAATCAATAGTGATATTGTTTTCCGTTATGCCAAAGTTGCCCAGGGCAATTGCATGATTACCCGCGTTACTTGAAATAAACCATTTTGTGGCACTCGAAAGACTATGGGTAAAAGTTTCGGGCGAGAACTCATTGTAGGTTTGTTTCAGTTCGTTCAACTTTGCCATTACCTGAAACAAATCGGTACGGTCAGTATTGTTCAGGTACTGCCAGTAAGGTGGTTTTTCTGCCAGGCGGCAGTCGTTGCTTATCGAACCGTCAACACAACGGTTTATCGACAGATCGTAACCGCGCTCGCCAAATTGCCAGATCATTTTTGGTCCGGGCAGCAACAAATGAAACAGTGAGTTCAACTCAATTCGTTGCAGCGCGGTTGTCTGGTTTTTAATGTTGTAATCGTCGGTACTAAGCCCCGTGTTTTTAATGGTATACATTATTCGCTCTTCGTCGTGGCTTTCAGGGTACGAAACCAGGTTCGGTTCATTCCAGTTTCTTTGGGAGTACACCGCCCAGCTCAGGTCTGAATTTCCGGTTTGCCCGGCTGCTGCGTTTTGGTAACTTCCGTGCATGTTCCCCCAAAGGAGTATACCGTGGTTGGCCAGCTCAGTTTCTTCCGAATTGTCTGCCAGGTGCTCGAAAATTACCAGTGCATCAGCATTACGATTCCAAATTTCGTTGCTCATTCGTTTCAGGTTGGCAATCCGGTCGGCATCGTATTCGCTTCCCCAGCTCGACGAGCTGTAAGGTGTATTCGAGAAGCCTTTTGTAAAATCGAAACGGAAACCATCAACTTTATATTCGCTCATCCAGAAAGATGATACACTATCGACCAACTCCTGGGTTGCGGCGGTTTCGTGGTTAAAATCATATCCCCATCGCAGGCTTGGGTTCTGGAAATTACTTTCCTGGTTGTACCAGGGATTATCGGCTGTAACCACCCAGTTATCCATGTACATTTGCACAAACGGACTTTGGCCGTAACTGTGGTTTAACACCATATCGATTACCACTGCAATTCCGCGCTGGTGGCATTTGTCAATAAGTTCTTTTAATTTGTTTTTTGGGCCGTAATATTTGTCGGGCGCAAAGTAAAACGATGGGTTATATCCCCAGCTGCTGTTTCCTTCAAACTCGTTCACCGGCATCAGTTCCAGCACGTTTATACGAAGGTCTTCAAGGTAATCCAACTGGTCGATAACGGCCTGGTAGGTGTGCTCAGTCATAAAATCGCGTACCAGCAATTCGTAAATCACCAGTTTGCTTTTGTCGGGCGATTCAAAATTGGTAACCTGCCAGTTGTAGGGAATTTGAGCGGTTTGCAACACCGAAACAATTCCTTCAGTTTTCCCTTCAGGGTAAGCTTTCAGATTGGGGTAAGTGGCTTCATCGATGTAGCTGTCGTTCCAGGGGTCTAATATTTTTTCGGTGTAGGGGTCGGCAATACGAATGTTTCCATCAATAAGGTACTGGTAGGCGTACTCTGTTCCGGCTTCTAAGCCGTTAAGTTCCAGCCAGAAATAGTCGCCGTCTTTTTTCATCAGGTAATTGTCGGAAAGTTGCCAGTCGTTAAAATCGCCCTGTACGTATACAAATTCTTTAAGTGGTGCCCACAGCACCAATGCTGCGGTATTATCGTCGATGTAGTTGATTCCTTTTTTATATCCGGCGGGTAGCGGTTCGTTAATCACACTGCTGCCGACAAATATATTCAGTGAATCGAAAACTGTTTCGCCACTGGCGGTAGCTTCGGCAATCAGCCAGTAGTTCCCGCTTTCGGTAAAAGTGTGTGTGGTGGTAATTTCGGTACCCGTTGATTGGGCTAATGCCGTTTCATCGAGACTAAGTTTTAAATCGGCCTCTGCCGATGATTGAGCTGAAAAAGTTATTGCCTCGTTTATCTTAAGTATAGAGGAGCCCGAGGGTTCGGTAATATTCACTACCAGCCCTTCATCAAAAACAGTTACAAAAAGGTCGGAAGTTTGCTGGCTTCCATCTGCCGAACGAAAAACCAGGCAAAGTTCAGTTACCACATCTCCGGCTTCAACACTATAAAAGCTGTTGATATCGGGAGTGATAACAAGCTCGTAAATGCCTTCACCAATATACGTTAGCTGAGGTTGTGTGTTATTGTTTCCCCACGATTCAATTACATATTGCCATCGGTCTTCACCAATTGTAACTCCTGTATGGGCGTACAAATCTCCTGTAAAATAATTAAGCCGGCTGTCTTGAGCCGAGTTAAACGTAATGGTAACAGGCTGTGTGGCCACCGGGAATTCGGGATTGGTAGTAATTTGTGCGGTTGCATTAATAGCAAAAACAACCAGGCTTATCAGAAAAAGAAAAGACTTGTACATTGGATTTGTTTTAGGATAAAAAAACAGGTAGTGCCAAATAAAAAGCACTACCTGTTGTATCATAACTTACAGTTATTGTGCTGTAATTTTATAGGTATATTCTGAGAAGTCAATCTCAATTTTATAAGTACCTGCTGAAGCCGGTTCCGGAATTTCTGCCGGATCAGGATCAGCATCGCCCGAACGGTAAGCAAGTTTACCCAACAAGCTGTTTCCGTTGCCGTCAGAACCCCACTGAGGAGCCCATGCACCGCTGTTGGTAGCCATAATTTTCATTCCGCCGTTGCCAACCGAAAGATCGGTTACCACTGAGTATTTACCAATGCCATCTTTTGTGAAAGCAATTCCGTTTGCCGGATCCCAGCCAACAGTAGTTGCACCACCTACCAGGTAAATTACATCCGGAATTGGATAAACCGAGTAGGTAAGGTTGGTAATGTCAACATCAATACGGTAGTCGCCCTCAACCGAAGGAGATGGAATAGAAGCCGGGTCGGCATCGTCCTCGGTAGGGCGATAAGCCAAAACTCCGCTATAGGCGTCACCAGTTCCGTCAGATCCCCACATCGGAGCCCATTGGCCCTGGGTTTTGATGAACTTCAACCAGGCGTCGGGTACTAAATGCGCGGCAATTCCGTATTTGCCACTCGACATGTACGGTGCTTCCAGTGTAGTATTGTTATCCCAACCTGCATCGGTTGCGTCTCCTAATAAATAGATAGGAGGCAATTTGATGGAATAAGTAATTACGTTGAAGCTGAATGTTTCTGATGGTAATGCATTGGCATAGTCGCTAACTGAAGCTTCAACTCTTATTTCAAGTGGAGTTTCTACACCAGTTGGGTATTCCATCGATGTTAACAGCGAGTTTAATTCTCCAACTGTAATATCGTAACCTAATTCAGCTGACGAAACAATAATTGATGAATTTGCAAAGTCGTTACCGGCATCGTCAATTTTTAGCAAGTAAGAAATTGCTGCCTGAAAACCAAAATCTGCTTCCGTCCAGTCAAAAGAGAACAGTACATCATCTGCTTCTTCTTCGGTAAGCAAATAAGTGCCACCGGAAGTTTCTGACGCGGTAAGAACCGGGCTGTTTCCGTAATTAATCACCGGATCGAATGTCTCGTCCTCGCAAGAAACAAACACCAGCAAAGCAGCCAGAATACTTAATATATAATTTATCTTTTTCATGATCTAAAATTTTGCAAGTGATTAATATCCCGTGGTTTGAGTTAGATTTGGATTGGCACTTACATCTGAAGAAGGAAGTGGGTAAGTGTTGTATTTGGTATCAACACCAATACCTTCTTTAACAGCTCCTTTCCAAGCCCAAACGTAGTCTGAACCGGTGAATTTGCCAAAACGAATCAGGTCGGTTCTGCGGTGTCCTTCCCAGTACAATTCACGTGCACGTTCATCCAAAATAAAATCGAGTGTAAGGTCGGCTTCGGTCATGTTTCCAAAGTCGTCGCCATATGCTCTTTCGCGCAATTCGTTAACGTACGACAGTGCAGTGCTCATGCTTCCGCCACCGCCGCGCAATACTGCCTCGGCATACATCAGGTAAGCATCGGCCAAACGGAACATTGGGAAATCAGTGTCAGGATGTGTTAAATCCGATCCGGTTTCGCCGGTAGAAGTTACGTTTTTCCACTTGGTAATGGCATAACCGTTTGTGAACTCAAACAGGTCATCAATTTCAAGTGTTTGCCCGTCGGTGAAGAACAAAGCGCGGCCGTCAGAACTGAATTTCTCAACGGTGTAAGTATAATCCGGTGATTCCAGTTTCATGGTAATTTTGTAGCTTCCACCTTCAGCAATTGAAATATTAGCAGCGCCACCTTCTAAAATACCGTCGGCACCGTCATCACCGTAGTTCAGATCCCAGCCGTCGTTAGCGCGGAACTTAATTTCGCCTGCGGCAAGGTCGATTTCTGCAACCCAGGTTTTGCTGTCCGCATCAAATTCCATGTTTTGGTCAGAGTCCCAGCCACCAGCAGTAGCTGATCCGATAATTCCCCAATCGGTTTTCATTACTGAATATGTACCATCAACAGTATTTACATTTATCTTGTAGTAGCCAGCCTCGTCAACTGAAAGGTTTTGTCCGTTTGGTTCCAGTGAGCCGTCGCCACCGTCGTCTCCCCAGTTCACATCCCAGTTTGGCCCGGCGGTAAATTTAAATTCTCCTGCATCGGCAAAATATACATAACCTTCGTAGTTATCATCAGAATTAACCGAAGCCAGTGTTGGTGCTACATCCGGCGACCAGTCGCTTTCGCTGTAACCCGCTGCAACCTGGTAGCCACCAGGTACATAAATTACCGGATAGTCAGCAGTTGCATTAACACTTTTTAATTTTGGAGCCATGGTTTCCAAATCAAGGAATTTGCCAACAAACTCTTTGGTTGTTCTTAAACCACTCCATCCGCCGTCGATACCAAATTCAGCAGGGTCCATTGTTCCTCCAACAGGTGCGTGAACAAGGAAAGTTGTTCCACCCCAGGTACGAATGTTGGTTCCATCCTGAATAATTGGGAAAATGGTTTCGCTTGATGTATGATTATCAGCAAGGAACATGTGCGAATATTCCGGATTGAGCGAATAGCCTGCGTTAATTACTTTTTCCGAGTAGCTAAGCGCATCGTTAAATCGTGCTGTTCCGGTGTAAACCTCGGCATTCAGGTACATTTTTGCCAAAACCATCCAAACAGTTGCCTGGTCGGCTCTTCCGTATTCGGCACTTCCGGGTGCTGCAAGTTCGTTTTCAACAGCCAGTAATTCCGATTCAACATAGTTAAACAGGTCGGTTCTTGAAATCTGCTCCGGGAAGAATGCTCCAACGTTGTCTTCTTCGGTAACAAAAGGTACGCTACCAAATAAGTCGACAGCATGGTAGTAGCTCAGTGCACGCAGGAAACGGGCTTCTGCACGGTACATTTCAATGTCGGTACGGATAGCGCCGTCGATTCCGCGTCCGTCTAGTTTATCGGCGGTTGTTTCGCGAATAAACTCGTTACACAACGACACCTGGTAAAAAATACGGTAATACAGGTTGGTAATAAAACCATCGTCAGCCGACCAGTCCATATCGTGGAAATCGCGCAAGGTAGCATCGTTCCAGCCAATAACTGCTTCGTCGGTTGGAAGCTCCTGTGCATACCAGTAGGCACGCAGGTACTGACCGAAACCTTCGTCCAAACCACTAAGGTCGTTGTTTCCGCTTGGTCCTTGCTGGCCACTAACTGCTAAACCTGCATATAGTTTTGCCAGAACTTGAATGTAGTTGTTCGGATTTTCGTAAACACTTTCCGAGGTAACCACATCTTCATCGATTGGCACGGTGTCCAAATCGTTGGTACATGATGTAATTGCAAGCAGTGCTGCAAGTACTATTATGCTTAAATATTTAAATTTCTTTATTATCATGGTTATCAGTTTTTAGAGATTAATAATCAATGCTTAAGCCCATCATAAACACGCGCGGACGTGGATAAATGTTGTTGTCGATTCCATTACTAACCTCCGGGTCTAGACCTTCGTAGTCTGAAACTACAAACACGTTTTGAACCGTACCGTACAGGCGAAGACTCATTTTGTCTGCATTCAGATTTTTAAATGTGTGCCCCAGCGAAATGTTGTCCAAACGCAGGAACGACGCATTTTTTATATAGTAATCAGAGAAATATTCAGGATTTTCGAAACCTGTTGTCAGTGCATTCTGGTTTACGTTTAACAGGTAGTTCGACGACCAGTACAGGTTGTTTAACGAACCGCTCGACGACCAAACGTTGTTGTAAACGTAGTTGCCCAGGCTAACTCTTCCGGCAAAACCAAAGTCCCAGTTTTTATAATATAGTTTTGAGTTGAAACCCATAAACCAGTCGGGAGCCGATTTTTCTAAGCGGTATTTATCTTCGCTGTTAATTTGTCCGTCTCCGTTACGGTCAACATAAAGTCCCTGTATTGGTTTTCCTGCGTCGTCGTACACTTGCTCGTACACAAAGAACGAGTTGGCCGGATAACCTACCGAGTGAATTTGAATGTTGTTACCAACGGCACCAGAAATTCCTCCTGTTTCTACACCCGGATATTCTTCGAGCGACATTTGGGTTGCAGTAAGTTTGGTAATTTCGTTTTCGTTGTAAGTGGCGTTAAAACCAACTTCCCATGAAAGATCTTGTTTCGAGATGATACGTCCTAAAACAGAGAACTCAAAACCGCGGTTTTCCAAATCGCCCACGTTGGTCAACAACATGTTGGTAAGGTTGGTACCTGCCGGAACCGGAATAAAGTTCAGCAAGTCGTCGGTAACACGTTTGTAAACGTCGATGGTACCTGAAATGCGGTTATCCATAAAACCATAGTCTAAACCAATGTTGTAGGTTGTGGTTTCTTCCCACTTAATTTCCGAGTCGTAACCTTCAGGACGAATAGTAGTGTAATACTGGTTTCCAAACTGGTACTGCGCATTTTCCTGGCTGTAGGTGTAGCGTGGCAAATAAGGGTAATCGCCGCTGCCAATGTTTTGCTGGCCGGTAATACCGTAACCTAAACGCAATTTCAGATCGGAAACTACAGCGCTGTTTTTCAGGAATTCTTCTTCTGAAATCCGCCATGCAAAAGCTGCCGATGGGAAAAGTCCCCAGCGGGTATCGGGCGAGAAACGTGAGGTTCCGTCCTGACGAACGGTAAACGTAAGCAGGTATTTGTTTTTTAACGAGTAATTTAAACGTCCGAAGAACGAAACCAGGTAATATTCCGTAGGATCCCAGTTTTCAGGGTTGATAATCTCGTTGGTTATACCACTTCTTGCAAAGTTGTAGCTTTCGCTCCAGAAATGTTGCCACGAGTAACCACCCATTACACTAATATTACTTTCAATCGATTCCAGTTCTTTATCGTAAGTCAGGTAAAAGTCCAGCAATTTGTTTTTCTTTTCCTGTGTGTATTCGCTGTAATAACCACCTCCGTTACCAATTGTCCACGGTGCATCGTCATCGTCGATGGTTGTACCTTCCGAATCGGTGTATTCGTATCCAAGGTTAAGGGTGGCTTTCAAATCAGGAAGGAAATGGAAATTATAATCGAACTGTGCATTTGTTACGGCTCGTTTTGCAGTTGATGTATCATCATGCATCATAATCAATGCCATTGGGTTGGTTGGTGCCAGCGTATTTGGATTTCCGTTGCCCTGCAACCAGGTAAAGTAACCTCCGTAACGATCACTGTCGACATAAATCGGTTGGGTTGGATCGAAGCTTACCGCAGTTCCGATAGCGCCCTGATTAGAAAAGTCGTTGTCGATCAACATTCCTTTAAAGTTCAGGTTCATTTTTAAATGATCATCGAAAAAGCTGGGGTTAAAACCAACAGTTCCGGTCCATCGCTCCATGCTCGATTTCTTTAAAATACCGTTTTGGTCGGAGTAACCGACTGATGCACGGAAAGGAATATCTTTAATGTTTCCGGTAACGCTAAAGTTGTGGTCGTGACTTACTGATGGGCTTAAAACAACATCCTGCCAGTCGGTATCAGCATTGCCCAAAAGGCTGGCGGCGTTTGAACCGGCTCCGTTTTGGTCAATAATAGTTTGTCTGAAATCGTCGGTCGACAGAACATCAACTTTTCCCGATGGTGTGCTGTACGAACTAAAGCCGTTGTAGCTCAGTTTTAAACCGGCACCTTTGCGGCCTTTTTTAGTGGTAATAAGAATAACACCGTTTGACGCACGCGAACCATAAATAGCAGTTGCCGATGCATCTTTAAGTACGGTCATGGTTTCAATATCGCTTGGATGGATCATGTTCAGCGGGTTTCTCATTCCGTTAACACCATCGCTTGAAATCGGTACTCCATCGATTACAATAAGCGGATCGTTACTTGCTGAAAGCGAAGAACCACCACGGATACGGATTGTCGATCCTTCTCCGGGAGCACCACCGCTATTGGTAATTTGTACACCGGCAATTTTACCGGTTACCAATTCTTGCGGAGAAGTAATCGCTCCCTGGTTAAAATCATCCGAACTTACTGCAGCTACCGAACCGGTAGCATCTTCTTTTTTAACTTGTCCGTAACCAATTACTACAACCTCGTCGAGGTTTTCCATTGATTGTTCCAACTTAACATTTACCTGATTTGAAGCAGTAATAACTACTTCCTGCGGTGTATAACCGATGTATGAGAGAACAATGGTTTGTCCCTGTTCAACATCGATGCTGAAATTTCCGTCAAAATCGGTAATTGTTCCTTGTGTAGTTCCTTTAACTACAATGGTAACACCAGGTAAAGGCTCGCCGTTACCGGCATCGCTAACAGTACCTGTAACTGTTTTAACCTGCGCATATCCAAGACTAAAGCTCAGCATGGCAAACAAAAACAAGACTACTTTAAGGTTTTTACGAATAATCCTCATTTTACATGTTATTAGTTTATGAATCTTCCTGTTTGTTAAATTCTCTTTAACTCATTTAAATAGGCAATAAATCAATTCGTTACAAAGACTTTGTGTTCAACAAAAACTAAAATTCAAAGACGAATGTATAATAATTGTTAAGAAAAAATTACGTTTTTTAACACACCGGTTTATGCAAACGTTTGCGGTGACGTTTGCGCCCAATATGTTATAAAACAGGTGGTTACTGGTTGGCTTATTTAGAAGTTCGAATTTATGTAAAGATTTGGGCTAAATTGCTACATTTGTATAAAGCCTTAAGCAGGGAACTGGAAAAATCAATAATCAACAATAGGGGAGTCAGAGGAATATGAAAAGCGGACTGGTAACAATAAAAGACTTGGCTCGTGAATTAAATATTTCAGCGTCAACGGTTTCGCGGGCGTTGAAGGACCACCCCGATATCAGCAAAGAAACAAAACGAGCGGTTAAAGAACTGGCCGAAAAGTTGAACTACCAGCCCAATGCTGTTGCACTTAGTTTAAAACAACGGCGCAGTAATACTATAGGTGTTATCATTCCCGAAATTGTCCATTATTTTTTCTCATCAGTAATTAGCGGAATTGAAGATGTGGCTTACGATGCCGGTTTTAACGTAATTATTTGCCAGAGCAACGAGCGTTACGAGCGCGAAGTGGCAAACGCTAAAACATTGCTGGCGAGCCGTGTTGATGGTGTTTTGGTATCTATTTCAAAACATACCACCGACTATAAACATTTAGAAAATTTCCAGAATAACGAAGTACCCATTGTATTTTATGATCGCGTTGTGCCGAATATAGTTGCTGACCAGGTAATTATCGACGATTTTGATGCCGCATATCGGGCAACCCGTCATTTAATAGATAGCGGTAGAACACGCATTGCCCATTTGGGCGGGCCTATGGCTTTGCTGATTGGGCAAAACCGAAAAGACGGTTACTTAAAAGCGTTGAAAGAAGCCGGTATTCCGGCCGACGAAAACCTGATTGTGGAAGCCGATTCGTTTGAAAAAGCCCGAATGGCCATTATGAAGCTGATAAACCAAAAGATTAAGTTTGACGGAGTGTTTGCCACAAACGATCTTACCGCCATTGGTGCCATGCAAACCATCCAGAAAAAAGGATACAAAATACCCGACGAGATTGCAATTGTTGGCTTTTCCGATGGTCGCTTCTCAGGAATTACCGACCCTACGCTTACTTCAGTCGATCAGCATGGTTACGAAATGGGAACACTAGCAACACAAATGCTGTTAAAACGCATCACCTCGGAAGACGATGAATATCCGGCTGAAACAAAAGTCTTAAATGCGGACTTGATAGTTCGTGGATCCTCTATTATATAATATACCATTCAAATATTATTGATTTTCGTAATTAATGGCCGATTTCTGCAATTACACAAAAACATGTTGTAGAATATATTTTCACTTTCCGCAAACGTTTGAAATGATCATTTTTGGCTAAAATACCCTGTTTTTCAGCTATTAGCATGGTGCACGGTTTGGAAATTACTTCGATTCTAACTTATATTTGTGCAGGCAATTTTTCAATTCACATACTTCGTGTTTAACAGCAAAAGTTCTTTTGCTGTATTAGCTTGTTAGTACATACAGTTTTGCTACAAATTAAAACTACTATTATGCGCAAAAAACCTACGTTAAGTTTTTGGCAGATTTGGAATATGAGTTTTGGTTTTCTGGGTATCCAGTTTGGGTTTGCCCTGCAGAATGCCAATGTAAGCCGTATTTTCGAAACACTTGGGGCCAATGTTGAGGACATCCCGATTTTGTGGATTGCCGCACCGGTTACCGGGTTAATTGTTCAGCCAATAATCGGGCACATGAGCGATAAAACCTGGAACCGACTTGGGCGAAGACGGCCTTACTTTTTGTTCGGAGCCATTTTCGCATCGCTGGCACTGCTGTTAATGCCCAACTCGCCCGCCTTGTGGGTAGCTGCCGGAACACTCTGGATAATGGATGCTTCCATTAATGTTTCAATGGAGCCGTTTCGTGCTTTTGTTGGCGATATGCTGCCCAACGAGCAACGTACTCAGGGTTTTGCCATGCAAAGCTTTTTTATTGGTACCGGTGCTGTTGTAGGATCGGTGCTTCCATACGCAATGACCAATTGGCTGAATATTCCCAATACGGCTCCTGAAGGAGTTATTCCTCCATCGGTGCGTTGGTCGTTCTACATTGGAGGAGTCGTTTTCTTTCTGGCCATTCTGTGGACTATTTTTTCAACCAAAGAATACCCACCCGAAGAGCTGGAAGCCTTTGAAGAAAGCGAACGACAAACAACCAATAAAGATGAAGTGCTGAATGAAGCGGAAGTGGAAAGCAGCCGGTTTGCCAAAGTTGGCGGAATTATGGGACTGCTGGGTTTGCTGATTGTAGTAGTTACACAACTAATGGACCTTGAAAAAGAGCTGTACATTCTTGGAGGTATTCTTTTCCTTTTTTTCTTATTGATGATGACGGCTGCTTTGCTAAAATCGCAAAAAAAGGACGAGAATGCGTTGGTGGAGATTTTCAGCGATTTATTGCGTATGCCGCTAACCATGAAGCAACTGGCGCTGGTGCAGTTTTTTACCTGGGTTGGATTGTTTGCTTTATGGATTTATGCCACAGCAGGAATTACCAGCCATGTGTACGGAACTTCTGATACAACCACAAAGTTGTACAACGATGGTGCCGACTGGGTAACCATTCTTTTTGGCGTTTATAACGGAGTTGCCGCGCTAATGGCATTTACTTTGCCTGTAATTGCAAAGTACACCAACCGAAAATTTACGCACTTCATTAGTTTAATAATTGGTGGTGTGAGCCTGGCCTCTATCTACCTTTTTAACGATCCGAACTGGCTTATTGTGCCAATGGTTGGAGTTGGCATTGCCTGGGCAAGTATTCTTTCTATGCCCTATGCCATACTTACCGGATCGCTGCCATCGAATAAAATGGGAATTTACATGGGAATTTTTAACTTCTTTATTGTAATACCGCAAATTCTGGCGGCAACCATTTTGGGTTTCATGGTAAAAGATCTGTTTGGAGGAGAGTCGATTATTGCACTTGTTTTTGGAGGAGTATCCATGGTGGTAGCTGCCGTTCTGGTACTTTTTGTAAAAGACGTTGCAACAGAAAATTAAAAAATTAAAAACACTGAGATGAAGAATTATATCATTCATCACGACTGGAAAATAGTTGAAGAGGGTTTTGTTCCAGAACATAACCGGATTTCCGAAAGTATCTTTAGTATAGGAAACGGAAAAATGGGCCAGCGTGCCAATTTCGAGGAGAAATATTCAGGCGACACGCTGAACGGAACATATGTTGCAGGTATATATTACCCCGACAAAACCCGTGTGGGATGGTGGAAAAACGGCTATCCGGAGTATTTTGCCAAAATTATCAATTCAACCAACTGGATTGGAATAGGAGTTACCGTAAATAACGAAGAACTCGATCTGGCAAAAGCAAAAGTACTTTCGTTTAAACGCGAGCTCGACATGCAACACGGTTTGTTAACGCGTTGTTTTGTTGCCGAGTTGCAAAACGGTAACCAGGTTGAGGTTTGTTCGCACCGCTTTGTAAGTATTGCAGCCACCGAAATTGGTGCTATCCGATACACCGTAAAAGCGCTGAACTTTGATGGTGAGATAAAAGTTACGCCCTACCTCGATGGCGATGTGGTGAACGAAGACTCGAATTACGATGAGAAATTCTGGGTAGAAGTTGCCCGTGCTGTTGGCGGTCCGGAAGGCTATCTCACAGTTGAAACCTTAAAAACCGGTTTTCATGTTAGTACCGGGATGTGGTTTCAACTACTAAAAAACGGAAATAAAGTAGAAACAGATATTACGAACGGGGAAAGGGAGAAATATGTCGAGGCATCTCAAAGTGTCTCGGTAGAGAAGGGAGATGAAATAGTAGTTGAGAAATTCTCTTCTACTGTTTCTTCCCTTGATTATGAAAAGGAATCCCTTCCTGAAAAGGCAAAAGAAGCTGTGGACTTGGCTGTTGAAGCCGGTTTCGATGCCCTGTTCGAAAGTCATAAAAACCGCTGGCTGCAAAAATGGGCAACCAGCGATATAAAAATTGAAGGCGATATTGCGGCCCAGCAAGGAATTCGCTTTAATATTTTTCAGCTCAATCAAACCTACTCGGGCGAAGATGAACGGCTGAATATCGGGCCAAAAGGATTTACAGGCGAGAAATACGGTGGTGTAACTTATTGGGATACCGAGGCTTATTGTTTGCCTTTTTACCTGAGTACAGCGCCTCAAAAAGTTTCGCGGAACTTGTTGGTTTACCGTCGCAAGCATCTGGAAAAAGCCATCGAGAATGCCGAAAAACTCGGCTTCAAAAATGGTGCTGCCTTATACCCAATGGTTACCATTAACGGCGAAGAATGCCACAACGAGTGGGAAATTACCTTTGAAGAAGTTCACCGAAACGGAGCCATTGCTTACGCTATTTTCGATTATATAAATTACACCGGCGATAAAGAATACCTTGCCCCGATGGGCTTTGAGGTGTTGCTGGGTATTAGTCGTTTTTGGAGTCAGCGTGTAAACTGGTCGGCCGACAAAGAAAAGTATGTAATGCTGGGCGTTACCGGGCCAAACGAATACGAGAACAACGTAAACAATAACTTTCACACCAGCTACCTGGCCGTGTGGACTTTAAAATATACGCTTGAAGCCATCGACTACCTGAAGAAGGAATTCCCCTTCCTGTTTGAGGAATTGGTAAAAAAATGGAAATTCAACGAGTTGAACGAAACCGCTCGCTGGAAAGATATCATTGATAAAATGTATTTCCCAAGAGATGAGAAGCGCGGTATTTACCTGCAACAGGATGGATTTTTGGATAAGGATTTAACTCCGGTGGCAGAACTTCCTGCTGAGGATTTACCCATTAACCAAAACTGGTCGTGGGACCGAATTTTGCGTGCGCCGTACATTAAGCAGGCCGATACTTTGCAGAGTTTGTTCCTGTTTCAGGAGAATTTTACCACGGAAGAACTGAAACGACATTTCGATTTTTACGAGCCGTTAACGGTGCACGAATCGTCGTTGTCGCCATGTGTTCACTCCATTCTGGCGGCGAAGATCGGCTACCAGGACAAAGCATACGAAATGTATTTGCGCACATCACGCCTCGATTTGGATGATTACAATAACGACACCGAAGACGGCCTGCACATTACCAGTATGGGCGGAACCTGGATGTCGTTTGTAATGGCATTTGGCGGAATGCGTGTGGTGAACAACAAACTTACATTTAATCCTTTCCTGCCCGAATCGTGGAAATCTTACGGATTCCGAATCGATTTTGGAGGTGCACATTTAGAAGTGAAAAAACAACGCGAATTATTTTTAATAATTAATCATTCTGCAGTTGATGTTGAAGCAACTGTTTGGGGAGTCGAACACAAAATTGCAGGTAATTCAACCCTTGAAATTAAAAAGTAAAAATTAGATAATTTACCCTTTTGTCTGTCGACATTTTCCCTTGCGAGGGAAAACAGTTATAAAAAAGCCGGAGCTTTGATTGAGTCAAAAGCTGGTTTGATACTTGTTCCCCTTCTTAGGGGAACTCCCGACAGGGTAAGGGGTAAAGCAAATTTGAAACGACTAAAACACTTTAAAATGAAGAAACTAATCACTTTGTTTATCATCCTGCTTACTCTGAATGTTGTTGGGCAGGAAGTTGCTCGGGTTGAGCCGCCAAACTGGTGGGCCGGAATGAAAAATCCCGACTTACAATTATTAATATACGGTGAGAATATTTCAAAAACCGATGTGGTGCTCGATTACCCGGGGGTGACTTTGGAAGCGACCACTAAAGTGGAAAATCCAAACTACCTGTTTGTCGATCTGAAACTGGCAAAGGATGTAAAACCCGGAGACTTTGAAATTCAATTTAAACAAGGCGATAAAGTTGTAGACAGCTACAACTACGAATTGTGGGATCGTGAAAAAGGATCCGCAAAACGCGAAGGTTTTAATTCATCGGATGTGATTTACCTGATCACCCCTGACCGTTTTGTAAACGGCGATACCAGCAACGACGAGATTGAAGGAATGAAAGAAGGTCTTGATCGTGATTATAACTATGGCCGCCACGGTGGCGATATTCGGGGAATCATCAATTCACTGGACTATTTGCAAGACATGGGATTTACAGCCGTTTGGTTAAATCCTGTGCTGGAAAACGATATGCCCGAATCGTCGTATCACGGTTATGCCTGTACCGATTTTTACCAGGTCGACAGAAGGTATGGTTCGAATGAAGAATATCAGGAACTAAACGAAGAACTGGATAAACGTGGCATGAAACTGATTATGGATTTGATTTTTAACCACTGCGGATCGGAACACTGGTGGATGCACGATATGCCCATGAAAGACTGGATTAACAATTACCCGGAAATGAAAATTACCAGCCACCGCCGCACGGTGAATGAAGATCCTCACGCTTCGGAAGCAGATAAAAAAGCAATGGTTGACGGTTGGTTTGTAAGTGCTATGCCCGACATGAACCAGAAAAATCCGTTCCTGGCAAAATACCTCATTCAAAACAGTATTTGGTGGGTTGAATATGTTGGCTTGGAAGGAATTCGCCAGGACACGTGGCCTTATCCCGACAAAAATATGATGAGCGACTGGACGAAAGAATTGTTGGAAGAATATCCGAATTTTAATGTGGTTGGCGAAGAGTGGACCACCAATCCGGCCATTGTTTCGTACTGGCAAAAAGGAAAATACAATCAGGATGGCTATAAGAATTATGCTCCAAGTATGATGGATTTCCCATTGCAGAGTGCGGTTTCTGAAGGATTACGCAACGAAGAAAGTTTCGACCTCGGGTTGATTCAGATTTATAATGCATTGGCTAACGACTTTTTATACCCTGATCCATACAAACTGACCATTTTCCCGGACAACCACGATATGTCTCGCTTTTACGTGCAGGTTGGTGAAGATGCAGATCTGCTGAAAATGGGTGTGGTGTTCTTTTTAACTACCCGGGGAATTCCGCAAATTTATTACGGTACCGAGATTCTGATGCGACACGATGGCAGCGAACATGGCGATATTCGTGCAGATTATCCCGGGGGTTGGGAAGGCGATGAAGTAAATGCTTTTACCGGCGAAGGAATGAGCGATGCCGCAAAAGATATGCAGCAGTATATTTCTAAAATCCAGAACTGGCGAAAAAATGCCGATGTAATTCACGAAGGGAAATTGATGCACTTTGTTCCAGAAGATGGAACTTACACTTATTTCCGTTATACTGATAACGAAGCTGTGATGGTTATTCTGAATAAAAACACCGAAGTAAAAACCATCAAAACCGATCGTTTTAATGAAGTGATGGATGGTTATAAATCGGGTAAAGAAATTATCTCGGGTAACACCATTTCAGAACTTTCGGAAATTACGGTTCCTGCAAAATCAGCGGTAATAGTAGAGTTACGTAAGTAAAAGAATAGCCCTGTAAGGGCGAAATAATATAGCCCGGGGCAGCGCCCCGGGTTTTTAACGTACATAAGAAAAGGCGCATCCAGTAAAGATTTATGAAATGGTGACGTTCCATGCACCGCATCCACTACAAATCATAAAACCATGAAAAATCTTGTTTCCATATTTTTTTTAATTCTGGTATTATTTGCCTGCCAGCCCAATCATCAGCAAAAACCGGAAAAGCCCGATTCTCCGCAAGGAAAATATGTGGTTTACCAGGTATTTACCCGTTTGTTCGGGAATACCAACACCACCAATAAACCATGGGGAACTATTGAAGAAAACGGGGTGGGTAAGTTCAACGACTTTACCGACCGTGCATTGGAAGAAATTAAATCGATGGGTGTTACGCACATTTGGTATACGGGTGTACCGCATCATGATGTGATAACCGATTATACCGAATATGGCATTTCAAACGACGATCCCGATGTGGTAAAAGGCCGCGCCGGTTCGCCTTATGCAGTGAAGGATTATTACAATGTAAATCCCGATCTGGCTATTGATCCGGCAAACCGATTGGCAGAATTTGAAGCCCTGATCGAACGAACACACAAGCACGGTATGAAAGTGATCATCGATATTGTTCCCAATCATGTTGCCCGGAATTACCAGTCGATTTCGAAACCCGAAGAAGTTTCCGATTTTGGTGAAAACGACGATACTTCGGTGGAATACAAACGCGATAATAACTTTTATTACATCCCCGGCGAAGCCTTTCAGGTGCCGGAATTTTTGAACGGTTACCAACCTTTGGGAGGCGATGATCACCCGCTTTCGGATGGAAAGTTTGATGAAAATCCGGCCAAGTGGACCGGTAATGGCGCACGCCTAGC
>NZ_JBFHGM010000080.1:0-17749 GCF_041583095.1 Draconibacterium sp. | reverse complement strand
TTATTAGGTAGTTATGGCAAATTTAGATTTAAGCAAGTACGGAATTGTTGACGTACAGGAAATTATCCACAACCCTTCATACGAGAAACTTTATGAAGAAGAAATGAATCCTGCTTTAGAGGGATTCGAAAAAGGTCAGTTAACAGAGCTTGACGCAGTTAACGTAATGACAGGTGTATTTACAGGTCGTTCGCCTAAAGATAAATACATTGTTAAAGATGCAACCACTGAAAACACAATGTGGTGGACATCTCCAGAATCTCCAAACGATAACAAACCTATTACTCAAGAGGTTTGGAATGACCTTAAAGCGACTACAACAAGCCAGCTTTCAGGTAAAAAATTATTCGTTGTTGACACATTTTGTGGTGCAAACGAAGACACTCGTTTGAAAGTTCGTTTTATTATGGAAGTTGCATGGCAGGCACACTTTGTAACAAACATGTTCCTTCGTCCAACTGCTGAAGAACTGGAAACTTACGGCGAGCCTGATTTCGTTGTAATGAACGGTTCAAAATCTTCTAACGAGAAATACAAAGAGCACGGATTAAACTCAGAAGTGTACACTGTATTTAACCTGACTGAAAAAATGCAGGTAATTGGTGGTACATGGTATGGTGGTGAGATGAAAAAAGGTATGTTCGCAATGATGAACTACTACCTGCCACTTCGCGGTATTGCTTCAATGCACTGTTCGGCTAACGTTGGCGAAGCTGGTGACGTTGCTATCTTCTTCGGTCTTTCAGGTACTGGTAAAACAACACTTTCAACTGACGCTTCACGTAAACTGATTGGTGATGACGAGCACGGATGGGATGACGAAGGTATCTTCAACTTCGAAGGTGGTTGTTACGCAAAAACTATCGACCTTGACAAAGATGCTGAGCCGGAAATTTTCGGTGCTATCAAACGTAACGCTCTTTTGGAGAACGTAACTGTTGATGCTGATGGTAAAATTGATTTCACTGATGGTTCTGTAACTCAGAACACCCGTGTGTCTTACCCAATTGACCACATCGAGAACATCGCTGTACCATCAAAAGCCGGTCACGCGAAAAAAGTAATTTTCCTTTCTGCTGATGCATTTGGTGTATTGCCTCCGGTTTCAAAATTAACTCCGGAACAAACTAAATACCACTTCTTATCAGGATTTACTGCAAAATTAGCAGGTACTGAGCGTGGTGTAACTGCTCCTCAGCCTACATTCTCTGCATGTTTCGGTGCTGCATTCTTAACATTGCACCCAACAAAATATGCTGCCGAGTTAGTGAAAAAAATGGAAGAGCACGGAGCTGAAGCTTATTTGGTAAACACTGGATGGAACGGTACCGGAAAACGTATCTCTATTAAAGATACTCGCGGTATCATCAACGCTATCCTTGACGGATCAATCGAAAAAGCTGAAACTAAAACTATTCCGGTATTTAACCTGGAAGTACCTACTGCATTGCCAGGAGTTGATACAGGTATTCTTGACCCACGCGACACTTACGCTGACGTTAAAGAGTGGGAAGATAAAGCTCAGGATTTGGGTAGCCGCTTTGTTAAAAACTTCGTTAAATACACTGATAACGAAGAAGGTAAAGCATTGGTTGCTGCTGGTCCTCAAGTTGACTAATTCAGATCAATCTTTATATACGCAAAACCTTCTGTCTACGGGCAGAAGGTTTTTTTGTGGCCTAAAATGGCTCCATTATCGCGTGCGACAGGCAGTGTTTTATCAACAAAATGTGTCCTTTCGCATGCTACAGATGGTATTTTTTCCATAAAATGGCCCTTATCGCATGCTACAACCCTTGTTTTTTCGAAAAAGTGGGGCCTATCGCATGCGATAACCTGTGTTTTCTATAAAAAGTGGCCCATTACGCGTGCGACAGCCAATAGTTTCTTCAGAAAATGCCCCCTTACGCATGCGATAGGTAGTGTTTGCTCAAAAAAATGGTGCTTATCGCACGTGCTTACCTTATGCATTTTAAATTACAGAGTAGAGGTGCGTTTTAGCTCATCAATAATTTTTGATGTAGTTGCCGCAATATTATAAAATAAACGTAGTTGTTGCCGTTTTAATCCGGCCTCGGTATCCCTAATTTGCTGTTGTAATGTCATTAAGAGTTTCGACAGGTCGGATGAAAACTTTTCCTCCTGGATGGTGCTTTCTTTTCCGGCTTCACTCATTTTTTTGTCGATTTGCTGAAACAGCGATTCAATATCATTATAGTTTACCATATTGGCTTCGCGATGTGCCCCCAGCGCCGAAAGGTGCGATAACAGAGCATGATTTAAATAGGTAATGGTTAAGGCATTTTCCATAATGCGCTGTTTGCTTTTAGGTTCCTGGCGCATACTGTTCCATGCCTGTGCCAGTTCGTTATCGGCCAGGTGCGCTTCTCTTCGGGCAATGCGGTACTTTAAATCGTCGTTACTTGCTTCTTTATATTCTTTTGCAATAGCCTGAAAATAGTTTCTGTTCTTTTCCAGTGCCGTTGAAATAAGCCCCGAAATGCGACGATACTGCCATCCCGGCCACAAAAAGCGAATGGTGAGAAACGACAAGGTTGCACCAAGCAGCGTATCAACAAGGCGCGGAATCATGATATTTATGCCTCCATCGTTTGAAATAATATTAAAAGCACTCAGTACAAAAGTGGTTACAAATATTACCGCTACCGAATATTTTTTTCGCAGCCAGTAGAAAAAGGCCATTGCCGAGCCCATCATTAGCAGAACCTGTGCTGCTGTGGTGGTGAAAATCTGTAACAATGCAGCGCCAATAATAATACCAGTTGCAGTTCCGAGTAAACGCTCGAAAAGACGACGACGGGTGTCGCTGTAAGTAATCTGGCTAACAAATAAACTGGTTAGCATTACCCACTGGCCTTTGTCGAGGTCAAGATAGATCTGGAGAATGTAGCCCAGTGCAAAGGTTAAACTGAGCCGTAATGCATAACGCATTCGCGGATGACCAAGAGTGAGCTGCTCTTTCAGGCGCTGAAACGGTGTTCTTTCATCGCGTCGTAACCGGGGGATAGAAGTACCTTTCACCAGGTTATCGAGGTATTTTAACGAAACGTGCGAACGATGTAAATTATGATGAAGCAGGATTAGGTCCTGGGCATCTTCCACAGGCATTGTCTGCAGTTTGTCGTCGATGGCTTTTGATATCCATTCGAGAGCAGGCGGATGATTGTAAGAAGTTCCGGTAAGCATATTTTCAGCCACCATCCGTGAGGCATAGGCCAACTGGCGAAGCATTTCGCCAAAACCTTCCAAAATCTCGATTTGTTCGTTGCTGTTTCCCAGTTTATCGTGGCGCTGGTGCGTTGATGCGGCACGCTCATGCAAACTTTGCAACAGCATAAAACGCTGGAGATAACGGTTCAACGGTTCCGTGTTTTTCATCTCCCGGGCATAATTGTTTAATACGTTCTTTATGCCTTCAAGTGCATTTACCACATTTACGTTTAGCAAAGCCAGGTCTTTGTTTATGTCTTCCTGGTCTTCTTTATGGCTGGGGAAAAGCAGCGCTTTTTTTTCGAGGTAGTTGCCAAGCGCCCGGAAGCCGCTGGCCATTTGCTGGTCGAGTAAACGCCACGGATTTCGAAAGATCAAAATTAAAGTAAGTATGCCGTGAAAAAGTGCTCCGGCTGGTAATAAAATCGCCTGCCAGTACCACGCCGGACTGATTTCGACGCCAAGCATGGCATAAATGCCCACCAATATAGAGCCGAAGGTAATGGCACGGTAACGTTCGCCAATGCCACCAATTAAAATAAATATAATGGTGGAGAGGATAAATCCGGCGCCAAGAATCCAGGTGTAGTTATATAAAAGTCCTACCGAAAAACTCGAAATAAAGAAGCTCAGAATGGTTATCGACAGCGATTTTACACGCCCTTTGGGGTGGTCGTCGGTTTCCGACAAAGCACCGGCCAGTGCTCCCAAAGCCAGCGTTACACCAAAAAAAGGCAGACCAGCAATAATAAAAGGTACTGCCAATACACCCATCGAAATGGTTGCACGTAAAGCAAACAAACGGTAGGGATGCAGCAGAAATACATCGCGGAAAAATTTTATGTTTGTTCGCAAATGGCCTTTTTCACGGTTCTTCATGGCTAATGTGTAAAAGTGTTTTTACAAAGCTAATGAATGCGAATAGAAATTAATTACTAAACCGTTCAGCTCTTAACAATAATATCTTGTAAGGTAGCTTTTATTGTTGGGTATTCGAAATGAAAACCGGCTTTCTGCAACTTATTGGATGATACTTCGGGCGACTGCGTAAGAAGCGAAGCAGCCTTGCCAAACACCAATTTTAACACAAATGCAGGAATCGTAAAAAACGCAGGACGGTTTACCTGCCGGGCAAAGCAGCGGGTAAATTCTTTATTCGAAATCGTTTCGGGTGCGGTTAAATTGAACGTTTCACTTGTTTCCAGTGTTTCGGTGGCCCAAATAAATGCATTTACCACATCCTGTTCGTGAATAAAAGGGAAAGGCTGTTTGCCCGACCCGATTTTACCACCAAGGCCCAGTTTAAAAGGTAAAAGCATGTTTTGTATTGTTTTTGCCTCTTTTCCAAAAACAATTCCGAGCCGAAATACTACAGTTTGCACATTCTTGGGTAAAGCAGTCAGTTCCTGTTCCCAGTCTTTAACTACCTCTCCAACAAAACCATCGTCAAAATTTTTACTTTCTTCGGTGTGCGAATGTCCTGATTTGTATAGGCCAATGGCAGATGCTGATACCACTTTTTTCGGGCGCTCAATTTCGGGTAGTTCACTAATCGCTTTTACCAGGTTATGGGTGGTTTTTACCCGGCTGTTGTAAATGATTTCTTTATTTTTCTTTGTCCAGCGTTGTAAAATGGGCGCTCCGGCAAGGTTAATTAACACATCAGTGTTTCGAATCTCTTCCTGCAGGTTCGCTGATGAACTATAGAGTAAGTCCCGGTTTATGCCAGATACAGTATGCCCTTTTTTCACCAATTCTGATGAAATTAGCTGACCAATATAACCGTTACTCCCCGTGAGTTTTATTTTCATCTTACAACGATTTATTAGGTTAACAAAAACTTTAGCTTTTAGTTCCTTAAAATTTGTTAATCGCGCTTGCTAATTGTTACTTTTACCACATCAATAAAAAATGACAAAGCACAGACAGCATATTCTGGTTAGGTTGCACCGGTGGCGGTTAAAGCACCTGGGCGAGCGGGGTTTTTTAACCGTGCTGAGTATTGTTATTGGTGTTTTGGCCGGTATTGCCGCCGTAATTATTAAAAATACGGTGCGTTTTACCGAAGAGATGGTGCATAATCTTGTTTCTAACGAAGTGCAGAATTACATTTATTTTGCTTTGCCGGTTGTTGGTATTTTTCTCGCTATTCTGGTAATCAAATATATTGTTCGTTCGGAAGTCAGGCACGGAATTCCCAATGTGCTGCATAGTATCTCAAAACGAAAAGGAAAAATCTCAAGGCATAATTTATTTTCGTCGGTTGTAACGGCTTCGTTAACCGTTGGTTTTGGAGGATCGGTAGGGTTGGAGGGCCCAACTGTAGCAACCGGAACAGCCTGGGGATCGTGGATTGCCAATATTTTTCGGCTCAACTATAAAAATACCATTTTGATGCTTGCCTGCGCCTGCGCCGGGGCTATGGCAGCTATTTTTAAAGCGCCCATTGCAGCCATTGTTTTTGCTGTTGAAGTAATAATGATCGACCTCACGGTGTTTTCGCTTGTGCCGCTTTTGCTGGCGTCATCAACGGCGGTGCTAACCTCGTATTTATTTCTCGGGCAAGATGTACTCTATCCGTTTAATGTAGTTGATGCTTTTGAGCTGGGCGATTTACCTTATTACATCGCTTTGGGAATTGTTACCGGTTTTGTGTCGGTTTATTTTACGAAAATGTACTTGTTTATAGCCGATATATTTGAAAAATTTAAAAGTAGCCGGATACGATTGGTTGTTGGAGGGACCGGTCTTGGGGCACTAATCTTTCTTTTTCCGGCACTTTACGGCGAAGGTTACGAGTCGATAAACGAATGTTTGGCCGGCGATTTAAACTATCTTTTCGATAATAGTTTATTCTATTCATTACGCGAAGAGTTATGGGCTGCCATGCTGCTTATTGTGGCTGTTATTCTGCTAAAAATCGTAGCCACATCACTTACTTTCGGAGCCGGTGGTGTTGGTGGTATTTTTGCCCCAACGCTTTTTATGGGAGTAAATACCGGAATGCTTTTTTCCCTGGTTGTCAGCCGGCTGGGCGTGCGCGAACTAAATTCGAATAACTTTGCACTAATAGGAATGGCCGGGTTAATTGCAGGCGTTTTGCATGCGCCGCTTACCGGAATATTCCTCATTGCTGATATTTCAGGAGGGTACAAGTTATTTGTACCGCTGATGGTTACAGCCACATTTGCATACCTTATTGTAAGGGCATTTACGCCCAATTCGGTGTATCATATTCAGTTGGCACGCCGCAAAGAATTGTTAACCCACGATAAAGATGCAAACGTACTGCAAATGATGCAGGTAAGACAACTAATTGAAACTGACTTTGAAGTATTGTCACCCGATGCAACTTTGCGCGACCTTACAGAGGCCATTACCAGGGCACATCGCGATTTGTTTCCGATTGTTAATGAAGACGGAACAATGGTGGGTATGGTAAAAATGGACGATGTAAGAACGATGATCTTTAAACATGAACTATACGACACGGTGAAAATTAATGAGTTGATGTATATGCCTGAATTTTCTATCGACCCGAATGACAGCATGGAGATTGTTACTGCTAAATTCGAGTCATCGGGGCGTTATAACCTGGCGGTGATAGAAAATGGTAAATACATCGGATTTATTTCGCGGGCACGTGTGTTTACCCGCTATCGTAAACAGATAATTGATGTTTCTCATGTTTAGATTATTTCGAATTAACAAGATGTTGCTGAATAAGTCACTTAATCGGCTTGTTGCCTGGCGAATTGCAAAAATTCCGGAAAAGAACTTTTTGTATTTGCTTAGTCTGATTGTTGGACTGTTAAGCGGACTGGCAGCCCTGTTGTTAAAAAACCTGATCCACTTTGTTGCTGAAGAGTTAACCGAAGTAATTTCTGTTGAAGGATTTAATTACCTCTATTTATTGTATCCATTCATCGGGATAATGCTAACGGTGTTGTTTGTTCGGTATATAATTCGCGATGATATCGGGCACGGAGTATCTAAAATTCTCTATTCAATTTCGAAGAAAAGCAGTAAGCTAAGGCCATCAAAAACCTATTCGTCGATGATTGCCAGTTCGCTAACCATTGGTTTTGGTGGATCGGTAGGATCGGAGGCGCCAATTGTTCTAACTGGTGCGTCAATAGGATCGAACCTGGCACGCATATTTAAATTGCGCTATAAATACATTACCCTTATGGTGGGTTGTGGAGCAGCCGGTGCAATTGCCGGTATTTTTAATGCGCCAATGGCAGGTATTGTTTTTACACTTGAGGTGCTGATGCTTGATCTGACCATGGCCTTTTTAATTCCATTGCTGATTTCGGCAGTTTCGGCCACGGTAATTTCGTACTTTTTTATGGGCGAAGGCGTAATGCTGCATTTCGATCAGGTTACTCCATTTCATATTAATATGATATGGATTTACATACTTGTAGGGATTTTTACCGGTTTGCTGGGAATCTATTTTACCCGCGGAACCATGTTTCTTGAGAAGCGTTTTGGTACAATAAACAACTGGTTTGTGCGGGTGCTTATCGGAGCTGTTACGCTGGGCATATTAATCTTTATTTTCCCTCCGCTTTGGGGCGAAGGTTACACCAGCATTAACTCGGTTTTTAATAACCAGGGAGCTGATTTATTGAATAACTCCATTTTCTTTCAGTGGAAAGATAATCCATATATCGTTTTACTGGTATTGGCCGGAATACTCATTTTTAAGGTGTTTGCCATGTCGGCTACAACCGGCTCGGGGGGTAACGGTGGTATTTTTGCTCCAACGCTGTTTACCGGAGCTATTGCCGGCTATTTCCTGGTGTTTTTACTCAATACTTTTTTCGATCTTGGAGTGCCCGAAAATAACTTTGCATTAGCCGGAATGGCCGGAATGATGGCTGCCGTAATGCATGCTCCGCTTACAGGAATTTTCTTAACCGCCGAAATAACCGGAGGTTATGGTTTGTTTATTCCTTTACTGATCACTTCAACGGTGGCGTATGTTACCATCATGCGCTTTGAGCCGCATTCTATTTATACCAAACACCTGGCACAAACCGGCGATTTAATTACGCACCACAAAGACAAAGCGATTCTGCGGTCGATGGAGGTGAAAAAGCTAATTGAGAACGACTTTGAAATTATTTCTCCCGATGCCAGTTTGCGTGATCTGGTAAAATCAATATCAAAATCGAACCGGAACCTTTTCCCGATTGTAGACGAAGATGGTTATCTGAAAGGGATGGTAAAACTCTCGAAGGTGAAGCACCTTATTTTTGAGCACGAACTGTACGACCAGGTGATGGTGAAAGACCTGATGTTTATGCCTGAATTCTATATTTCGTCGAAAGACAATATGGAAACAGTGGCCAAAAAGTTTGAGACCTCAAACCGATACAACCTTGCCGTTATCGACGATGGTAAATACCTTGGCTTTATTTCGCGCGCAGTGGTTTTCTCCAACTACAGAAAAACGCTTGAGTATTTTTCACACGACTAGAGCACTTTTTTTCGATATAGTAATAGTTATAAAAATTTTAAATAGGCATCGCGCTGAGTTTTGGAATTTATTTTCTTTACTTTTGAAAAAAATTTAAAAAGTATTGGATTATGATTTCCCGACGTTCCTTTTTAGCGAAAAGTTCGTTAATGCTTGCCGGTGCCGGTGTTACCACAAAAGCATTTTCAAATTCGGTTTTTCAGTCAGCAAATAAATATCCCGTTGTAATCTCAACATGGAATCATGGTATGCCTGCCAATGAGGCTGCCTGGGAAATATTGTCGAAAGGAGGACACTCGCTCGACGCAGTGGAAGCAGGGGTGCGCGTTCCCGAAGGCGATCCGAATGTAATTACCGTAGGAAAAGGCGGAATTCCGGATGCCAGCGGTAAAGTAACCCTCGACGCCTGTATTATGGACGAGAAAGGGCGTGCAGGAAGTGTAACGTATCTACAGCACATTGTGCATCCTGTTTCGGTGGCTCGCCTGGTAATGGAAAAAACACCGCATGTAATGCTGAGCGGAAAAGGAGCTTTGGATTTTGCACTCGATAATGGTTTTGAAAAAGAAAAGCTGTTAACCAAAGCCCGCAAAAAAGAGTGGAAGAAATGGAAAAAGGAAAATAAGGAATTCAGTAATAAGATAAATATCGAGAATGTTACTGAAGATAACCACGATACCATTGGTATGCTGGCGCTCGACAAAGAAGGGCGTATTTCAGGTGCTTGTACCACCAGCGGAATGGGCTATAAAATGCCCGGCAGGGTAGGCGACTCACCAATTATTGGTGCCGGTTTGTTTGTTGATGGCGAAGTGGGAGGTGCAACAGCTACCGGATCGGGCGAGCTGGTAATGAAAACGCTGGGTTCGTTTTTAGTGGTTGAATTGATGCGTAGCGGCATGTCGCCCGACAGGGCTTGCGAAGAGGCCGTTCGTCGTATCGCCAAAAAGATTCCCGATTATCAAAATCATCAAATTGGCTATATCGCTTTAAATACAAAAGGCGAGTACGGATCGTTTTGTATACAGCCAGGTTTTAACTACGCTGTAAAAACTTCTGAGCAAACCGAACTGATAGAGGCAGAAGCCTGGCTAAAGAAATTATAGAACTTTTCAGGTATTTGCTCTCTTTTTCAAAACCAGGGAGAAAATTTATTCGGAGTTAATAGCTCATAAAAAAAGGTGTTCAAAAATCGAACACCTTCTTTTAAATATCTTTCGGATAGCTTACCAACGGTCGCCACCGCCGCCACCGCGACGATCGTATCCGCCACCGCCACCGCCTCTGCGGTCGCCACCACCGCCGCCACCGCGACGATCGTATCCACCGCCACCGCCTCTGCGGTCGCCACCGCCGCCGCCACGGTTGTAACCACCACCGCCACCGCGGTTGTAGCCACCACCGCCGCCACCGCGATTAAAATCACGACGTGGACGCTCTTGTGGAGCATTTGCTTCCTTAACTACGATTTGTTTTCCTTCAATTTCAGCATCATTAAGTGCAGCAATCGCTGCATTAGCTTCTTCGTCGTTTGGCATTTCAACAAAACCAAAACATTTTGAGTTTCCCGTTTCTCTGTCAAAAATAACTTTGGCAGACGCTACTTCTCCGTGTGCAGAGAACAGCTCATTTAAGTAGTCACCAGTAATCGATGAGTCTAACTTTGCAACAAATAAATTCATAAAAAATAGAAAAATATAAATGTATAAATGTAAAAATTTGCGGCATTATGCCGCGTTATTCTTAAAAAATTATTGTTAAGTATAAAGAACGCGTCAGACGTTAAAACGGAAAATCACAAAAACTGGTGAAGTGCGAATTAAAATCTTATATCAAAGTAACGGACTAATTATTAGATTATCACAATAAAAACCTTGTTTTTTTTATTAAAATCTCAAAAAATATTCAAAAATCAAAGCCTCTCCGAAGAAAGGCCCTGGTAAGGTGAGATTTAAATTAATTTATTCCGGTTTTCGGAAGGTTTTTTTCGTTACTTCTTGTAAGCTAAAATAATAAATTTGTTAGAATTCGTAATGAGGAGCGATAATTTTTTTGTTTCGTAATATGTTAATTACGGCGTCAACTATCTGGTCGTCTTCCATTGAGGCATAATTAAAAATCACATCAAAATCATCGTTTTCTGCTTTACGGCCAATGATCTTTTCAATAAAGGCGTCTCGCTTTTTATCGGCCAAAGTAATGTATTCTGCGGCCTCCAGCCGGGTCATGTCTTTAATCTGCATTATTCGGTTAATTCGCCAGTCGGCAGGAGCTTCAAGCCTGATGTTTAGCTTATTGGGTATGTCTTTTAAAATAGCTCCCGACGAACGCCCAACGATAATTGTACGCCCATGGTAGGCCAGCCGGCAAATAATTCCTTTTAAGGCCGCAATCAGTCGGTCGTCCGAAATATCGTAAATTGTTTCATCCGAAAAGGCACGGCCAACCTCCTTCAGAAATACTATCGATTCTTCAGCATCTTCAAAATCCCCTGATTTAAGTTCCTCTATCATTTCATTAACAACACCTAAAAAAACACCTTTATCTACATATTTCCACTCCACATCGGTTTTCGTTTCCGACATGTAACTGTAGCCGGTCAGTATTTTCGAAAGCTTAATGGCGAGACGCTTTGCCGAGCACCCCGCTTGCCGCGAAATAGTGAGAAAAGGTCCGGGATAATCACCTGATTCGAGGTTAATACATTTCGATTCATTAAGATAGCTATTCAGAAAATTTTTCATATGATTTAGGATTGTTAGTTTTTAGCTGTTGGAGATGAATTTGAACCCTCGATACGATTTTTGGAGCAATAAATAGAGCTGTCCGTTTCATAACCGGAATGTTAGTTTGGTTTATCAGACCAATTTACAATCAAATTTTGTGGAATAGAAGCTAATGTGTTATACAATACCCTGTTTGTCGAATGTTATTCAGCAACTTTTGTGAGGGAAACATATTTCTGTATTTTTATTGACAAGAATTTTACAAGTAGTAATATCATACAATGTAAAGCATGAAAAATCAGGTTACGGTGGCTTTAGCTTCTTTTGGTATGTCGGGTAAGGTGATTCACGGCCCCTTGTTGAAAGTGAATCCGAAATTCAAAGTAAAATTGGTGTTGGAACGTTCTAAAAGCTTATCGAAAGAGCTGTTTCCCGATGCGACGATAGTAAAAAGTTACGACGATATTTTAACCGATACCGAGGTTGAACTGGTAGTTGTTAACACGCCTGATCAGTTACATTATACCATGGTGAAACAGGCGCTTGAAGCCGGTAAACACGTGGTGGTTGAAAAACCAGCCACCTTTCGGAGCGCGGAATTACAGGAGCTGATTGGGCTGGCACAAGCAAAACGTTTGGTATTTACGGTTTTCCAGAACCGCCGGTGGGATGGTGATTTTAGAACAGTACAAAAAGTAATAAAGGAAGCACGGTTTGGCCGGTTGGTAGAATTTGAATCGCATTACGACCGTTACCGCACCGAAATTACACCCGACACATGGAAAGAAGAAGGCGATGAATATTGTGGTGTTTTGTATAACCTCGGATCGCATATGGTTGACCAGGCCTACGTATTATTTGGAAAGCCGCAAACGGTTACCGCACATTTAAAAACAGTGCGAACCGGCGGGAAAGTGGCCGATTATTACGATATCAGGTTGGATTATGAAGGTTTTTCGGCCTTGTTAAAATGTTCGTACCTGGTTATGGATCCCGGACCGAGATATACTTTAAACGGAGAGTACGGTACATTTAAAAAGTGGGGAATTGACGGCCAGGAAGAGCTGTTAAAAGCCGGACATTTGCCCAAAGGCGACGAATGGGGAAAAGAAGAAGCCGATTGGTGGGGAACACTGGTTTACACCGAAAACGACGAGCACGTGGAAGAATTGGTTGAAACCATACCTGGTGATTACCGCATTTTTTACGATAAGCTGTATAAAGCAATCAGAAACAACAAAGCCTTACCGGTTGATCCGGCCGAAGCACTGGAAGTATTAAAAATATTGGAGGCCTGCCTGTTAAGCAACAAAGATAGAAGAACGGTAATACTTTAGGATTAGGTAGTAACCTTCGCAGAGTCGAGTGCTTTTTCAAACGAATCTTCCATTTTAATGTAATCATTAACTTTAGGGCTGAGTCGTTTTTGTAAGTCGGTTTTTAGCTGCGAAGAAACACCCGACAGAATCACTTTTACCCCCTTGTTCTGAAGGATTTTAAGTGAACTCTGCAGGTTTTTCATTCCCGTTTCGTCGATGAAAGAAACATGGCGCATACGTAGAATCAATGTGTTGCAACTTTCCCCGATTTCCTGAATAACCTCGGAATAACGGCGTGCCGATGCAAAAAACAAGGGGCCACTTATTTCGTAAACCGAAACACCTTTTGGCAGCTGCGAGTAGTCTTCTATTACGTCGGTGTCGACAATGTTATTTATACGTTTTTCGCTTATGTCCGACATCCGTTTCATAAAAAGGATGGCCGACAGCACCACTCCAACCTCTATGGCAACCGTTAAATCAACCAGTACGGTTAAAATGAAAGTAGTTAGCAGTACAATTATATCGAATACTGAACCTTTCAGAATGGATACAAACGAGCGCCATTCGCTCATGTTATAGGCTACAATTATTAAAATTCCGGCGAGGCACGACATGGGAATCAATTTGGCCCATTTTCCCAAAAACAGCATAATCAGCAGCAAGGTAATGGCATGTGCAATACCGGCAATAGGTGTGCGTCCTCCGTTTTTTACGTTGGTTGCCGTACGTGCAATTGCTCCGGTTGCCGGAATCCCACCAAAAAACGGGGTAACAACGTTGGCAATACCCTGTGCAATTAATTCGGTATTCGAGCGGTGTTTCCCGCTTATCATACCATCGGCAACCACTGCCGAGAGTAACGATTCAATACCTCCGAGCAAGGCAATGGTGAGGGCCGGTTCAAGGTAGTTCTGTAAATCGTTCAAGCGAATTTGCGGAATGGTAAAATGAATGGTATTGCTGATTTCGCCAAAGTAAGTTTCAATGGTTGCAACTGGTATTTTAAACAGCTGAACAACGAGTGTAACAGCAATAATGGCCAAAAACGATCCCGGTATTTTTTTTACAAATTTTCCGCTGACGAGTGTTATGGCTATCGTGGACAGTGTTACCAATAGAGCTGCAATATTTACATTGCCCAGGTTGCTGATATAAACGTACCATTTTTCAAGAAAACCCGATGGAAGATCGGTAATGGTTAATCCCAGCGCATCTTTTATTTGGGTAGAAAAAATGACCAAGGCAATACCACTGGTAAAACCAACAATAAGCGGGTGGGGGATAAATTTTAACAAAGTCCCCAGTTTTAGCAATCCAAAAAGAATAAGGATAACACCGGCCAAAACGGTGGAAATGATAAGTCCGTTAACGCCGTATTGATGAACGATTCCGTAAACAATTACTATAAATGCACCCGTTGGGCCGCCAATCTGCACACGGCTACCACCTAAAAAAGATATAAGGAAACCGGCGACAACAGCGGTTATCAGCCCTTTTTCGGGCGAAACGCCCGACGCAACAGCAAAGGCGATGGCCAGCGGAAGGGCAACAATACCCACAACCACCCCAGCCAGTACATCTGAAGTAATTTGTTTTTTACTGATGCCGTTTTTTAAAATCGTAAATAGTTTGGGCTTAAAAATTGAATTCATGATGCGGATGAAATTTTGGGCAAAATTACATGGATTACCGCCTCATTGTTCTGAGCTTAAGTCTAAAATTTGATTGAATTTACTATTGTCAGTAAATCAACCTGTTACGAATTGTGTTTATTTTAACATTGGTTTGTCAATCGCCTGATTTTCTGATCATACAGCTGAAATGATTAGTAGAGGTTCTTTAATTGGGTTTCCATTCGCGAAATGTAATTATCAACCTGATCTTCTGTCTCGAAGCCAACAAGCATCAGGTCAACACAACCCAAACCAAGAACAAAGCGCAATGCGTTGTCAATTTTTGTGCTGTCGTCGCGTAATTGCCCGTTACCAACTAGTTTCATTCCAATAATGCCTTTTCCCGACTGGTGCAATTGCTGAATAACTTCTACCACTTCCTGCGGATCGGGTTTGTCCATTGCAATTCCGTAAGGATTAATCCGTGCATGCAACACATCAACCCAGGGGCTTTTTACTGCATCTTTCATGGCATCGAGCGAGTGCACCGAAACGCCGTGAGCTTTTATAATTCCTTTTGCTTTCAGGTTCGAAAGAATTTCCATTTGGGGTTTTAAGGTTTCTGTCCAGTCCTCGTCAACCATACAATGAATTTGTACCAAATCGATGTAATCGGTCTTCAGTTCTCTTCGGAAACGGTCTACCACAACATTGGCATCGGGGCGTTCTTTTTCGGGAATGCCACCCGGACGTGTCCATATTTTTGTGGTAAGCGTTAGATCTTCCCGGTTCATTTTTGTCATCGCTTCGGCAAAAAGCCCGTGTGTGCCATAAGTATCGGCCAAATCAAAATAACGGATTCCTTTGTCGTATGCATGGTGCAACAGATCGATGCTGGTGTTTTTATCCTGTTTGGTAAGAAAACTGCTACGGTTGCTGGCATGTACGCCGGTTCCCATACCCAGCAGCGTGGTTTTTATCCCCGAGTTTCCCAATTCAACCAACTGAAAAGGATCGTGACTCCGTGCCGGAATATTCGCGGCATAAATTGGATTCGAAAACAAAACATGTGCAGTACCCGCACTAAGCGCTCCGATAAATTTCCGTCGATTCATTTGAAAGTTGGCCATAAGGATATATTTTAGTCATTTAAATTAAAAACAGAAAGCGAACGAAATTGTTGAAAGCAAATGTTTTAGTCGCAACAGTTTCATTGCAGTTTTAATTTGGTATGGCCTAAAGTACAAAAAACAAAACAGGAAACCATTAAATGATTTCCTGTTTGTGCGCTGTTTTTTATTTCTATGAGGAGGATGTTATACCGATGTGAAATCAAATTGAGCCTTAATTCTTTCAATCGGCATTAACGATTGTAATTTCACCATTTCGCTAAAGGCTCATACTGAAATACAATTCGTATTATTCCATACTTTCTTTGATGGGTGTTTTTTCTTTTTCCGGGGCATCTTTTTTAGCTTCTGCTTCAAAACAAGCATTTTCTTCGGTTTCAGCAGCTTTTACTTTGTGGGTAATAATCTTTTCCACTGGGTTCGATTTTTTAACCAGATCGATTTTGTTGCTGATCTTTAATCCGAGAATGTAAAAAATTGAGGAGATGAGGATAAGAGCTTTCATGGTGTTTTCTGTTTTAATTCGAACACCAAATTATGTAAACGTCAGTAAATACCGAAATTATATCTGTGAATGAGCTGAATTACTCTGCCAACGGCATTTTAAGCTCTGCGAAAGGACATGTTCGATCGATTACCCCTTTGTGCCGAACCGGGTAATTATCGCGATAATTCTCGATTCGTTAAAGACTCAGTTTTGCCAGGTAGTCGTGATGCGTGCCTTTATCAAGCAACGTACAGTTATAACCCATTTCGTTGGCAACAAGTTGCAGGGTGTTAAAATCGATAAAAAGCCAGTCGAACTGCGCCTCCTCTTTCCGGAAACTCACTTTATACTGCATTTCGCCGTAGTAGTTGCTATTGGCGATATCAACCCATTCCGATCCGTCTTCTTCTTCAAAAAGGTATTTAATATCCGATGAGTCAATTAAAATCTGGCCTCCTTCTAACAAAAGGCTTTTTAGGTGTGCCAGCAATTTTTTTAAACCTGCGATGGTTCCGCCAATACCCGAACCGTTCATCAGCAACAGAATGGTGTTAAATTGTTCTTCGTTGTACTCAAAAATATCGGCATGAACGACTTTTACAATTCCCTGTTTGCGCATCACTTCAACCGAAACTTCTGATTTTTCAAGAGCAGTAACACTATAGCCTTTTTTTTGCAGAATGAGTGAATGACAGCCGGCTGCAGCACCAATATCCAAAATGCGGCCTTTACAATTTTTCAGCGCAACTTTTTCGATTTTGGGAAGTTCTTTTTCGTCGCGGAAAAAATATGATGGGGCAATAGTTTCTCCTTCTGTGTAGTTTGAATCTACCTGAATTTGAGGCGCTTTCCCCCGTTCAAAATATTCTTTAATGGCCAGGCCAATCGGATCGTTCATTTTTAAATATAAATAGTGAATATGAGTGCAGTTGTGAATTTATCTTCGGCAAATATATACGACTTTCCTTTAAGTTAATCTATACCTTTCGACAAATAAATCTGAATAAAAGTTAAATGCTACTGCCGAAATAGAAATCAAAGGAATGAAGTGCTTAAATATTAATAGTTCCTACCAGGTAAGTTACGGCTTTGCCGCCTATCTCAACGCGATCGCCCAATTGTTTGCAATGCAGCACTCCGCCTCTTTTCGATATTTGTTTAGCCACCAGGTTTTGCTTATCCAGTTGCTCCGACCAGTACGGAATTAACATGGTGTGTGCCGACCCAGTTACCGGATCTTCGTTAATCCCCACTGATGGTGCAAAAAAGCGCGATACAAAATCGTATTTTTCTGATTTGGCCGTGCAGATTATGCCACGCGAGGTGGCTTCCAGCATTTTTGTGAAATCGGGCTCGAGGTTGGCAATGTCGTTTTCATTTTTAAATACCAGCATCAGGTCTTCGCGTCCTTTAAAACATTCCTGCGGATGAATGCCAAACGCCGTTTTTAACCCGGTGGGAATATATTTGGCCTCTACTTCTGATGCCGGAAAGTTCAGTACCAGCAAATCGTCTTCTTTTTTTACGCTTAGTTTACCGCTTCTCGACTGAAAACAGATGCTATCGGCATTATAATTTAAATGCCGAAACAGAACATGCGAAGTAGCCAGCGTAGCATGACCGCAAAGATCAACCTCGGCCTCAGGAGTAAACCAGCGGATATGGTAACAGTCGTCTTTTTTTATAAAAAATGCTGTTTCCGAAAGGTTGTTTTCCATGGCCAGTTTTTGCATAATATCATCCGGAAGCCAC
>NZ_JBFHGM010000079.1:0-17907 GCF_041583095.1 Draconibacterium sp. | reverse complement strand
CAGATTGACGGGAATTTTGGTTGCACAGCAGGAATTGCCGAAATGTTGATGCAAAGCCAGCACGGAGCCATTCAGCTTCTTCCGGCACTTCCATCAAAATGGAGTAAAGGATCGGTGAGCGGATTAAGAGCTCGTGGTGGTTTTGAAGTAGACATTAAGTGGGAGAATGGTGAAGTACAAACAGCCGTTGTTCGCTCTAAGCTGGGTGGAAATTGCCGTATTCGCTCTTATGTTCCTTTAACTTGTGAAGGGTTGAAGGAAGCTAACGGCGAAAATCCAAATCCATTTTATTCCATTCCAAAAATAATGGAGCCAAAAGTAAATACAGAAGAAGTGAAACTCCCGGAGTTGAAAAAAGTGTATGAGTATGATTTGGAAACAGTTGCCGGAGAGGAAATTCTTCTTTTGAAATTATAAAATACAAATAATGTAACGGGTACGTAAGTTATTCATAACCTGAAGTATGAACAGAGTACTGCGAGTAACTTACTAAACCTTTGAAATCAAACTATTTGATCATATGAATTACAACATAAAAGCTACAATAAATAAAGTAATGGGAAGAACTCTTTGTTTCTTTCTCACATTGATGCTGCTTGTACCGGCAACCAATATATTCGGACAGCAGCAAGAAAAAAAACAAGGGGCCTATTATACCGGGGAGTATCGAAACCTTTTTGCCGAAGCCGGGTATGCTCAGAAAGATATTGATGAGAAATTGGAAAAAGCGTATCACGATCTGTTTGAAGGGCCCAATCGTATTTATTTCGAAGTTGAAGATTCGTTGGCTTACGTTTCGGATATTAAAAACAAAGATGCACGAACCGAAGGCCTTTCGTATGGCTTAATGGTGGCTGTTCAGTTTGATAAAAAGGAAGTATTTGATAAACTTTGGCGATGGACCAAAAAGTATATGCAGCATCAATCAGGCGCGCGCGAAGGCTATTTTGCGTGGAGCGTTAACCCGGAAACCAACCGACAGAACTCGGGAGGTTCAGCTTCGGATGGCGAGCTGTATTTTGTAACGTCATTGTTGTTTGCATCGAACCTTTGGGGCAACGATACCGGAATTGACTATTACGCCGAAGCACGCCGTATTTTAGATGCCATGTGGGAAAAAGATGGCTCCAACAGAGTAAACCACATTATCAACGTCGAGCACAAGCAAATAAGTTTTGTTCCCGAAGGTAATGGCTACAACTGGACAGATCCATCGTATCATGTGCCGGCATTTATGGAAGTATGGGCCGATTTTGCCAACGATGGACACGAGCAGTTTTACCGCGATTGTGCTGATACTGCAAGGGCTTTTCTGCACCGGGCCTGCCATCCTGAAACCGGATTGAATTACGATTATGCCAATTTTGATGGCTCGAAACACGATGCCCGCTGGATGCCACAGGCGTTTCGTTACGACTCGTGGCGGGTACCCATGAATATTACCATGGATTATATTTGGTTTGGTAAAGACAAAAACTGGCAAGAGGATTATGCTGGTCGGTTCCAGGGATTTTTACGTTCGGAGGGAATTAACGACTTTGTCGATCAGTACAACCCCGATGGCACAAAACCGGAGTGGATACTTCAGGCAGGTGGTTTCAGAAAATTACGTCATTCGTTGGGATTAATATCTACTTCGGCAACACTTTCGATGGTTGACGATGTTGATCCTGAATTTGACTTTGTACATAAACTTTGGAACGCAAAACTGGAACCGTACGAAGATGGTTACTTTGACCCTTATTACGATGGTTTGCTGTACCTGTTTAGCTTAATGCACCTGAGTGGAAATTATCAGGCAATTTTACCCGGTCAGCACCCATAAATGTGGATGATTTAATTCGAACTGAAACAACAAAATAAATATCAAATGATTACAAAAATGAAATTAACAGTGGCCGTTTTGTTAGTGCTTACAACTAATGTACTTTTTGGCCAAACCAAAATTACCTTGTATGCTGATCAGGCTGAAACAAAAATCAATAAGGAAATATACGGGCATTTTGCTGAGCACCTGGGCCGGTGTATTTATGGCGGTATATTTGTTGGCGAAGACTCAGAAATCCCTAACACCCGAGGTTTTAGGGATGATGTTACCGGTGCGCTAATTGACATGAAAATACCTGTGTTACGTTGGCCGGGAGGTTGTTTTGCCGATACCTACAACTGGAGAGACGGCATTGGCCCGCGCGAAGAACGTCCATCGATGGTAAATGTGCACTGGGGTGGAGTTACCGAAGACAACAGCTTTGGAACACACGAATTTCTCGATTTTTGTGACTTGATAAAAGCCGAACCATATATAAATGTGAACGTAGGATCGGGAACCGTTCGCGAAGCTTCGGAATGGATTGAATACGTAACATCGTCGAACATTAGCCCGATGACCGATTTAAGAAAGAAAAACGGACGCGAAGAACCATGGGAGGTTAAGTATTGGGGAATTGGAAACGAAAACTGGGGCTGTGGTGGTAATATGACTGCTGAGTATTATGCCGATGTTTACAAACACTTCGCTACCTATAGCCGTGGAGCTGATTATAAAATTGCTTGTGGTGCCAGCGATGTAGACTATGACTGGACCGAGGTTTTAATGAAAAAAATGCAGGATAAACGCAACCTTATGCAAGGATTATCATTGCACTATTATACCATCACACATAATTGGACAGTGAAAGGTTCGGCAACTGATTTTGATGAAAAGGAATGGTTTACCACACTCAGCAAAACCTTGTTTATGGATGAATTGATCCAAAAACACTCAACAATTATGGATAAATACGATCCTAATAAGCGTGTTGGTTTAATTGTTGACGAATGGGGAAACTGGTTTGATGTGGAGCCCGGAACCAATCCCGGATTTCTGTACCAGCAAAATACCTTGCGCGATGCACTGGTTGCCGGTATAAACCTCAATATTTTTAATAATCATGCCGATCGTGTTAAAATGTCGAACATTGCACAAACCATTAACGTGCTGCAATCGGTTATTTTAACCAAAGAAGATGAAATGGTGTTAACACCAACTTATTACGTATTTAAAATGTATAGTGTACACCAGGATGCCACGTTAATACCTGCGAACCTTAAAACCAGCAAGTACGAAATGGACGGGGAGTCAGTTCCGGCAGTAAATGCTTCAGCATCTACAAAAGATGGAGTAATTTCAATTACCCTGTGTAACCTGAATCCTAACAAGAGCGAAAATGTTGAATTATCGCTACCTGCCGATGAAATTTCAACAGCAAGCGGACAGATTATTACGTCGCAGAGTATAAACGATTTTAATGATTTTGGTAAAAACGAAACCGTTAGCATCAAGGAGTTTAGCGTGGCAAAACCAAAAGACGGAAAACTTACTTTTGAGTTACCTGCAAAGTCGGTTGTACTTGTTCAGCTTAAATAAAAATACTTTGTTTTATTGGATAGGTAGAAAGAGGAAGCGGATGAGCTTCCTCTTTTTGTTTAAATACTAAATGCCATAAAACATCTAAAAAAAAGATAAGCGCAAATCTCAATTGATAACGCAGCTGCTTTTATTGATTGATTTACCTATTCGGCTCGTTTAAAAAGCACATGGTGAGATGTTTGTGTTAGAATGAAGTCAGGCTCCACGTAAAAGAATTGTCTTTTAAAATTAGAATGATCAGCCAGACCGGTTTTTGTTTATTCTTCTTAAATTTCTATATTCCGTCTCTATAATAAAACTAAATCATGAATACCGGAAAATATTATTTTTTTCAGCTTGTTTTCATTTTCCTAACTTGTGTTACTGGTGTTACCTCTGCTAAGAATTCAAACCAGTTTTACAACCTAAACGAAGACTACGGTATTTCAATTCGCGAAACCAACCAGGTTTGTGAAGATGATGATGGTTTTATCTGGATTTCTTCAAAAATTGGAATAGTACGCTATTCCAGAGATGATATCAGAACCTACCAAATACCTTATGATTCAGAAGACATAATCGCTGTTCGGATGGAATATACCAACGGGAAATTATATGTATATACCAACAACGGGCAGCTATTTATATACAATAAAATTCAGGATAGATTTGAGCTGATAACCAACCTGGCCAAACAGGTGAAGGACCCGCATGTAGTTGTGAACAGAATGCTGGTCGATTCTGAAGAAACGATTTGGGAAGCAAGTACTTCCGGTTTGTTGCGCTATAATAAAAACGATGGCCTGAATACCTTTTTTGATAACCGAAACATCCATTTTTTGGAATGGTTAGATGATTTTCGTTTTTTTTATGGAACCGAAGAATACATTGGTATTTTTGATATTACTACCCAAAGTTCAGAGGTGTATTACACTTTGCCTGAAGACCTGCACTTGTTTTTTTCATACATTGAGTTCGACCGAAAGGAAAATACCTTGTGGTTAGGAACATTAAGCGATGGTTTATATTACCTGAGAAAAGGGAATAGCGGGGCCGAATTGATTGCTGTAGAAAATATTCCCAATCAGCCGGTTCAGGCAATTTGTCCTATTTCAACTTCAACCTTGCTTATTGGTGTTGACGGACAGGGTGTTTGGGAAATGGATAAGCGCACACAGGAGATACTTGCCGTTTATAAAGATGATGCTGATAACCCAAATTCCTTAAAGGGAAACGGAGTTTATGATATTTTTTGCGACCGGAATAACCGGGTGTGGATTTGCACCTATAGCGGAGGAGTTTCTTTTTTCGATCAGGCAAGTAGTTCTGTTGTTACCAAAGTGGCACACATGGCGAACAACCCAAATTCGCTGGTAAATAACGATGTTAACAGTATTCTCGAAGACCGGAACGGGAATCTATGGTTTGCCACTAACAATGGTGTAAGCTTTTGGAATACAAAAACCAATAAATGGAAATCATTCTACCACAATAAAGAACAGCACGCCCAGGTGTTTTTGGCACTTTGCCAGGATTCGTATGGAAGAATTTGGGCCGGTTCTTATTCTTCGGGTATTTATATTCTGGATGAGAATACCGGAAAAGAACTAAGACATTTAAGCCATGAAAATACTCCGGGCGATTTTGCAGGCGATTTTGTGTTTAATATTATTGAAGACCAGCAGGGCGATATCTGGATCGGTGGAGTACGGGGAGATTTGATCCGATACAATTACAATTCCGATACTTACACTTCGTATCCGGATTATACAATATACAATATTGCGGAATACGGGCCTGATAAATTATTAATGGGAACCACCTACGGATTGTTACTTTTTGATAAAAGTTCGGGAACTCATGAAGTCCTGGTTGAGGGTTTTGTTGTTTCTGATCTGTATATTTCAGAAAATATAGTTTGGATTGGAACCAATGGTAACGGCATAGTTCGGTATAATTTAACCAATAAATCAACTCATTCTTACACAGCGGATAACGGACTTCCAAGTAATTTTGTAAGTAGCATTGATTACGCAAATGGTTACTTTTGGATAGGTACGGAGCTGGGTTTGTGCCGGTTGAATGAAGCAGACCAAACGCTATTAACTTTTAACTCTTTACTGTACCTTAGCAATGTTTCTTTTAACCAGGATGCGCAATGTATTTTAAAAAATGGCGATTTGGTTATGGGTACCAATAAAGGTGCTTTAATGTTCAGCCCTAACGATTTGAAGCTTACCCCGGAAGAAGGCCGAATCTATGTTCAGGATATTTCAGTTTCAGGACGATCGATACGCGAAATTGAAGATTTGAAACCGGAAGTGCCACTTAATGAGCTAAAAGAAATAAGCCTTAGGTATTTTCAAAATACTATAAGTCTAGAACTCATTCCACTTGGAGTTATTTCTCCCGGAGCGAAGTTCTCATGGAAAATTAATGGTTTGGATCAGGAATGGAGTAAGCCGGTTGATAACCGGGTTTTATCCTATTCAAATATTCCGTACGGAACCTACACCATTCAATTACGAATGGTAGATAACTCTATAACAGGTGTAATTGCCGAGCGTGAGATAAAAGTGAATATCGTTCCTCCGTTCTGGAAAACTAGTTGGTTTATCCTACTGGTTGTGTTCTTTGTTGCAGGTTTGGGTATTTTTGGTGTTTATTTTTATATCGACAGGTTAAAGAAAAAGCACTCGGAAGAGAAAATCCGGTTTTTTGCCAATACCGCACACGATATTCGTACATCATTAACCCTGGTTAACGGGCCAATTGAGGAACTTAATAAGGAGTCAGGATTAAGCGAAAGAGGTTCTAATTATCTTCATTTGGCAACAGAGCAGGTTCATCGTTTATCAACGGTTGTTACACAATTGCTTGATTTCCAAAAAGTAGACGTTGGAAGGGAAAGATTGACATTCAGCTTTGTTGATATTGTTAAAACAATTAATGACCGGGTGATGATGTTTGAAGCTTATGCCAAAAGCAGAGATATTGATCTGGTTTTCAGCTGTAATTGCGTAAAATTCGACACTTCTGTTGATGAACGAATGATACAGAAAGTTGTTGATAATCTGATTTCCAATGCAATAAAATATTCAAATCCGAATTCCCGTGTAAATATTGAGCTCCGATGTGCGGCAACAAAATGGACGCTTGAAGTTCAGGATCATGGAATCGGAATTACCAAAAAGGCGCAAAAAATGTTGTTCAGGGAATATTACCGTGGCGAAAATGCGATCAATTCAAAAATAGTTGGCTCGGGTATCGGTTTACTACTGGTGAAAAATTATGTCTCCTTACATGGCGGTAAAGTTACTTGTTACAGTCAGTCTGGTGTTGGATCCACCTTTTTAGTAACCATACCATTTATTGCCAAAGAAAATGTGGTAAGAAAAAAGGAAGCGGTTGCTCAATCGGTTGAAAAAGATGTTCTGAAATCATCAGTGATTAACCCAGTAACTGAAAAGCAGTTGGCTGACAAAAGAGGGAATAAAATGACTGTTTTAATTGTTGAAGATCACGATTACCTGAGAGAATTTCTTCAATCGGCCATGCAGGACCTTTTTAATATTTACCTGGCAGAAGACGGAGAGGAGGCCTGGGAAATTGTACAAAAGCAAAGCCCTGATCTGATTGTTTCTGACATTATGATGCCGAAAATGGACGGCTTTGAATTGTGTGAAAAAGTGAAATCGAATTTCCTGACTGCGCATATCCCCGTTATTCTTTTAACGGCACTGGCCGGAAAAGCACAACAAATACGCGGACTAGGACTTGGAGCCGATGATTATTTAACCAAACCATTTGACGTTACTTTACTTCAGCAACGAATAAAATCAATTCTTAAAAACCGCGAAATTATCAGAAACAAGGCCATGAAAATGACCAGTGAAAGTAAAGAACCCGTTATTTTGGAAAATGAACTTAATGATAAGTTTCTAAAACGAATGATAGCGGTGGTGAATGATAATATTAGTAATCCTCAATTTTCAAAAAATGAATTTGCTGCCGTAATGAATGTAAGTCCTTCGCTGCTCTATAAAAAGATAAAATCCCTAACTGACCAGTCGCCTATCGAATTTATAAGAACCATAAGGCTGAACCATGCTTATGATTTGTTGTCTTCTAAAGAACACTCCATTACTGAAGTTAGCGAATTATGCGGATTTAGCAGTGTTGGTTATTTCAGTACCGTCTTTAGAAAACACTTCGGTAAATCACCAACACGGGTCTTGGAGTAAAATTCGCGAAAAGCATTGTTTCTGCCGTTTTAGCTTCATATTATAATAGCTATTTCTTTCAATATTGGATATTTGGATGAATAATCACTAATAATACGCTAGAAAATTATCTTGTTGTTTGATATGGATGTGTTGTTAATCAAGGTTTTTGTCTGGTTTTGTATACGAATGTCTAATTTTAAAAATCAAATGTCTAAAATTGAAAGCCCCGACATATAATGGAGTCTAATTTTGAAAATGTGAAGGTGTGAAAATACCTGCGTGAACGAATAGAACTATTATAGCTAATTGGACAACTTTGATGAAACTAAACTATTTCATTCAGATATCGATGATAACTCTGGTGTTGGCCGGAGCCATTATTTTTGATTCCTGTCAATCCATATCCGGTTCCGGTAACCCTAAATTTGCAAACGATAGTATGGTTGCAAATTTTGATTATTTCAACTATAAAGGCAACGATGATTTTTACAACGATAATCCACTTCCCGGTGATGATTATTATTATAACCCAATTCTTCCGGGGTGGTATTCCGATCCAAGTGTTTGCACCAACGGAAAGGATTATTTTCTGGTAACATCAACCTTTAGTTATTTTCCTGGCGTTCCTATTTTTCACAGTACCGACATGCTAAACTGGAAACAGATTGGCAATGTGCTTAACCGCCCCGAACAACTACCATTGGAAGGCCAAGGCATAAGCCGTGGAATTTTTGCTCCTGCAATCAGTTATAATCCGCATAACGAAACTTATTACATGATTACCACCAATATGCAAGGCGGTAATTTTTTGGTGAAGACACAAGATCCGTTTGGCGACTGGTCAGACCCGATTTGGTTACCTGATGTACATGGTATCGATCCGTCATTGTTTTTTGATGAAAACGGCAAAGCCTATATTGTAAACAACGATGAGCCGGATGGAGGTTCAACCTATGAGGGGCATCGTGCCATTCGAGGAATTGAGTATGATGTTGAAAACGACAAAACCATTGGCGAAAGTATAATGCTGGTGAATGGTGGAGTTGACCTGTCGGAAAAACCAATATGGATTGAAGGACCACACATGTATAAATTTAATGGCAGCTATTACCTGATGTGTGCCGAAGGAGGAACTTCGGTTAATCACCGCGAGGTAATTTTTAAAAGCGATTCGCCATTTGGAAAATATACACCATGGGATAAAAATCCGATACTTACGCAAAAGCATCTCAATCCGAACCGCGAATTACCTATTACCTGTGCCGGTCATGCTGATATTATTCAGAAAGACAACGGACAGTGGTGGTCGGTGTTTTTAGCCTGCCGCCCAATCGATAATAAATTCGAAAACCTGGGGCGCGAAACGTTTATGATGCCTATTCGCTGGAGTAGGGACGGATTTCCGTACATGACCAAAAAAGATGAAGTGGTGCCGCGCATCATTCGTATGGAAGGCGTAAAAAAAGATTCATCAATCACTTTCGGGAACTTCGAAAAGAACGATGATTTTAACGCCGCCGAACTGGGAATGGAGTGGCTAACCATTCGTGGAAACGCAGAAGGCTTATATAATTTAAAAGAAAATCCTGGCTTTCTTTCTTTAAAATGTGCCGATGTAACATCCAACGAATTAAAGGTACCGGCTTTTGTAGGGCGTCGTTTACAGCATCATAAATTTGAAAGTACCACTAAAATGTACTTCACCCCCGGTTCCGAAACAGAGTCGGCCGGAATGGTATTAATGAAAAACGAACTCCATCAGTATTTATTGGTAGTAGAAAAGGTTAGTAACCAGGTAGTTGTAAGTGCAAAAATGCTTACTGATACAGCAGTTGAGGTTATTAACTCAGAAGCCATACATGCTGAAGATGAGCCTGTTCTTCTAAAAATTACATCAAATGGTACTGAATTTAGTTTCTACTATGCGCAGGACAATAATGAATGGAAACTGCTGGCTGATAAAGTTGATGCATCGTATTTATCGACTGCCAGAGCCGGAGGATTTACCGGAACAACGATTGGAATGTATGCTTCAGGAAAGAAATTTGAATTTAATCAATAAATAATTATGCACTTAATTCAATGTCAAATTTATAAATGAAAAACTTAGATCTTATGAGGAAAAACACTTACGGACATTCTGTCCTTCATTATTTCTATTCGACAACTCATTCTTCACCATAGTTAAAACGCGGTGTAAAGCAGAGTGAATAAAATCAACTTCTAATGAATATTAGAACTCTTTTGTCAATTTAATAGAGAATATAATGAAAAACAGAATTAATTTATCATCTCAAAAAGCTTTGTCAGCTTTGATGAAGAACTACTTGATAAAAACACTGGTAGTTATACTTGGGATTTTTATCAATTTATCATTGTTTGCTCAGGATACCAAAACCATAACGGGGACGGTGGTTGATGAGCAAGACAATCCGGTAATTGGTGCTACAGTAATCGTTAAAGGTACGCAAATCGGTGTGCCTACTGATCTGGATGGAAAATTTGAGCTGCAAGTTCCTACTGATAAGGAGATCCTGCTGATCTCGTTTATTGGAATGGAACCACAGGAAATTAACATTGCTAACCAAACTAAACTGGAGGTTGTACTTGCGCCATCGAGCGTACAACTGGAGGAGACTATTGTTGTTGGTTACGGCCAGCAAAAGAAGGAGAGTGTTGTTGGAGCAATTACCCAAACAACGGGTGAAGTGCTGCAACGTACAGCTGGTGTTACCGACATAGGTATGGCATTAACCGGTAACCTGCCGGGTGTAATTACCATAAACAGTTCGGGTATGCCGGGCGAGGAAGATCCGCAAATTATTATTCGTTCGGCAAGTTCGTGGAACAACAGCGACCCTCTGGTATTGGTTGATGGTGTTGAACGCCCGATGAGCGGTGTAGATATGAACTCGGTTGAGTCGGTTTCGGTACTGAAAGATGCTTCGGCAACAGCGGTATTTGGTGTGAAAGGTGCAAACGGTGTAATCCTTATTACAACCAAACGTGGTAAGGAAGGATCAGCGCGTATTGATGTTTCGGCCAACATGACTATGAAAGTACCTTCGAAACTTCCTAACAAACTGGATTCGTACGATGCTTTAATGGCACGTAACTATGCCATTGAGCACGAATTGGGGGTTTATCCTGATTCGTGGGGATATATGACTCCGCAGAATATTATTGAAAAATACCGCTACCCGGCTGATTTGGCTGAGGCCGAGCGTTATCCGAATGTGGACTGGCAGGATGTATTGTTTAAAGATTATGCCATGTCGTACAATGCCAACTTAAACGTATCAGGTGGTACTAAGTTTGTAAAGTATTTTGCCTCGGCAGACTTTGCACACGAAGGTGACCTTTTTTATGTTTTTGATAACGGTCGTAACTACGATTCGGGTTATGCTTTCAACCGTATTAACGTAAGAAGTAACCTCGATTTCCAGCTTACAAAATCTACCATGTTCAGGTTAAACCTGGCAGGATCAAACGGACAAAAGAAAACTCCTTGGGGTCAAACCAATTCGGGCGACTGGGCTGTTGCTCAGCAGTGGGCCGGTGCCTATAACATTGCTCCCGATGTGTTTTTGCCGCAATACTCTGATGGATCATGGGGATTCTATCCAAACATCTCCAATGTTTCCAATTCGGCACAAAACCTGTCGCTTTCAGGAACCATGCTTTCTACAACAACACGAATCAACACCGACTTCATTTTGGAGCAAGAGTTGGATTTTATTACTGAAGGCCTGAAGTTCCGTGGTTCTATTTCGTGGGATAATACTTTCCTTGAGAATAACAGGGGAATTAACGACCTTTACAATGATGCACAGCAAAAATGGATCGATCCTGCTACAGGTATTGCCACTTATAAAAAGGAATACGAGAATAACAATAAATTCGATTTCCAACAGGGCGTGCTGTGGAATACTTCAGCTGGCTCGGTGAGCAATGGAGCTACCCAACGTAACCTGGAATACCAGTTGCGTTTAAACTGGGACCGTCAGTTTGGTAGCCATAATATTACCGCAATGGGTATGTTTAGCCGTAAAGAACGCGCACGAGGAAGCATGATTCCTGAGTTTCGCGAAGACTGGGCATTCCGTGCCACCTACGACTATAAAACACGCTATTTTCTAGAGTATAATGGTGCTTATAATGGATCTGAGAAATTTTCCAAAGATTATCGTTTTGCCTTCTTTAGTTCCGGTGCGATTGGCTGGATGATCTCTGAAGAATCATTTATGGAAAGCCTTGGATTCCTTGATATGTTAAAACTAAGGGCTTCTTATGGTGAAATTGGTGACGACTTTATCACAAGACGTTGGCTGTACCTCACACAATGGGCCTACGGGGGTAACTCATCACTTGATGTTGACCGGGGAACAAGCCCATACGATTGGTACCGCGAATCAGCAGTTGGAAACCCTGATGTACGATGGGAAACTGTAAAGAAATTTAATGCTGGTGTTGACTATGCTTTCTTTGATGGATTGCTGGCCGGTAGTGTTGAATATTTCCGCGACAAACGAGTTGATATCCTTATTGACGGAGACTCCCGTGCAGTACCTTCTTATTATGGACCTACACCACCAACAGCTAACCTTGGTGAAGTAGAAACCAATGGATACGAAATACAAGTACGTGTAAATAAAGTACTAAATAACGGCGTTCGTTTGTGGGGCGATATGAGTATGACACATGCAGTAAATAAGATTCTTGAAAGAGATGACCCTGCATTGTATGAAGATTACCGTAAGCAAGCCGGTTACAGCCTTGGACAAACAAGAGCCCATGTTGATGCCGGTTATTTTAATACCTACGATGCATTATACGGCAGCCCGATACACAATACTAACGATAAGTATAAAATTCCCGGAGACTATTATATTCTCGATTTTAATGCCGATGGTATAATCGATAGCAAAGACCAGATCCCTTATGGATACGCCGGATCTCCTCAAAATACCTACAACGCCACAGTTGGTGTTGAATGGAAAGGTTTTAGTGCATTTGTACAGTTTTACGGTGTAAATAATGTAACCCGTAACGTGCCATTAACCAGTTTCGGAAGTAACCTGAATACCGTTTACGATTTCGGTACATGGTGGTCGAAAGAAATGCCAAATGCCGATGTAACTGTTCCGCGTTGGTTGTCGGAGCCTAGCTACCATTCAGGAACTCAGTACTTGTTCGATGGTTCGTATGTTCGATTGAAAAATGCTGAATTAGCCTATACCGTTAACGGTGGCTGGATCAACTCGATTGGTTTTCGTACGCTGAAAATATTTGTTAACGGTAACAACTTGTGGGTATGGTCGGATATGCCTGACGACCGCGAATCAAACTTCGCCGGATCAGGAGGACAGGGAGCTTACCCAACTATGAAACGATATAATTTAGGAATAAGATTTACACTATAATTATGAGTACAATGAAAAATATACATAAGACGCTTTTGAAGAGTGGTGTACTGTTCATCATGTTATTGGGTCTCTTTTCCTGCGAAGAATACCTGGATAAAGCACCCGAGTCGATCGTATCGGAGGAGGTAGCGTTTAGTAATTTCACCAATTTCCAGGGTTATATTGAAGAGATATACAATTGTATCCCTGATAAGGAAAAGAAATACTGGACCACTTCGTGGAACTGGGGTGATGACGAGCTGTTTAACCTTGAAGGTAGTTGGCACATGACCAACCAGGTTGATATTGGTAACTTTTGGGCATGGCAAAATGCTCCTGGTACCTGGTTTGACGATGATAATGCAAATCCAACTTCCGGGAACAAATTCGATCATGGTTTGTATGCGCATGCATGGTATTGTATCCGTAAAGCAAACATGGGGCTTGAAAACCTGGATCTACTTACTGTGGCAACACAGGAGGAAAGAGATTTTATTGAAGGGCAACTTTACTTTTTCAGAGCATGGTGGCATTTCGAAATGATGCAGTATCTTGGCGGGTTGCCTTATATTGATTACGTATTACCCGCAGGAGAAAAACTGACCTTGCCACGTTTGAGTTACCAGGAATGTGCAGACAAAGCCGGAGCCGATTTAAGAAAAGCGGCTGACTTGCTACCTATCGACTGGGATAATACAACCGTTGGGAAAAATACTCTTGGTAAAAACCAGCTACGCGCCAATAAAATTATGGCTCTGGGTTACCTGGGTAAAAACTACCTGTGGGCTGCAAGTCCGTTAATGAAAAACGGCGCTCAAACCGGTGGTGGCAATACCTATAATTACGACGAGGATTATGCACGCAAAGCGGCCGAAGCTTTTGGTGAGTTGCTGAGCCTGGTTGAAGGTGGGCAGACACAATACGCCCTGGTTGATTTTGAATACGATGATATTTATAATCACAAGAAATCGAGCAGTGCTGAATCGAAGTACAGCGATATATTCTATACTACCGGACAAAACTGGTTAATGCCAGGTTCAACCGAAGCTATTTTCCGTGGTCCTTCAACCGATTCAAACGGTAGTAACTGGAATACCACAAAAACTTTCGGACCAAAAGTAAAAGGTTTGGTGGAACATGATAATATTATTCACCATCCTACAGCCAATTACGTAAAGAATTACGGTATGGCCAATGGTTTGCCTTTGGATGATCCGGAATCGGGTTTTGATCCTGAGTATCCCTTCAAAGATCGTGACCCACGTTTTTATCACGATATTGTTTTTGACGGATTTAAGTACGTGAATGCTACTATGCCTGCTGATATGGAGTACCTGCGTTACACCGGTTTGGCATCAGGAGGAACAATGCGTAATCCTGCCGATGGTAGCCGAACAGGTTATCTTATTCAGAAACTGGTACCGCATACAGCCAATAAATATGACGGAGCTTATAACTGGAGTTATAACCTGCATACCTACCTGCCATACATGCGTTTAGGCGATATTTATACCATGTATGCCGAAGCATGTGCAGCTTTTGGCGGTGCCTCAGGAAAAGCATCAAATTTCACCAAAACAGCTGAAGATGCAATTAACACGCTTCGCGACCGTTGCGGAGCCGGCCATGTTGCTGCTTCGTATACCGCAAGTCGCGAAAAATTCATCGACGAGGTGAGAAGAGAACGTGCTGTAGAGCTTTCATTTGAAGGTTTCCGCTTTAACGACTTGCAACGTTGGTTGTTGCTTACCGAGTATCCTTACAATGTAAAAACTTCTCAAGAGTTTGACCGGGTGGAAGACCTTGAATTCTATGAGAACAATGATCCAAAAGATGCAAGGGTAGCCAACTTTAGAGAAGAAGTCATTTTAACACGTCAGTTTGGAGTTAAACACTACTGGTTCCCGCTTAAAATAGAGGATGTATCTATGTATCCGGAGTTTGGGCAGAATCCGGGCTGGTAGCCAGATTGAGTTAAAGTATTATGTAATTATAATCGAATAAGCAATGAAACATATACAAAAGAGATTCATTTTATTCGCCCTGTTTGCAGTAGTTCCGTTTTTAATGAACGCGCAAACTCCGGCAGGAAATGAAACGGATACGATCATTATAACCGATGACCCATTAGTGCAGGTACCTTTTCGTAAGGTAGCTCAAAGCGACATTCTGGGTGGTGTTTCGGTGGTCGATCTCGAAGAATTAACCAAAAAGAACTATAATACTTATAGTTTAGACAATATGCAGGGCTACATTGGTGGTTTCACCGGTAATGCACTGTGGGGCATGGGCGAATACATGGTGCTGGTTGACGGAGTGCCGCGTGCGGCCAATAATGTGCTGCCAACCGAAATTGAGCAGATTACTTTCCTGAAATCGGCAGCTGCAGTTGTACTTTATGGTAGCCGTGCTGCAAAAGGTGCAATTTTAATTACTACCAAACGTGGTAAAGAAACACCACTTGAAGTAAATGTACGGGCAAACACCGGTTTCCATGTAGCCAAAAGTTATCCTTCTTATTTAGGATCGGCACAGTACATGACTTTATACAACGAAGCGAAAGCAAACGATGGTGATCCAGTTCAGTTTGGCCAAGACGAAATATTTCATCATGCATCGGGGAGTAATCCATACCGCTATCCGAATGTGGATTTCTATTCATCGGATTACTTAAAATCGTACTACAACCGTACCGATGTTTCTACCGAAATATTGGGTGGTAATGAACGGGCAAAGTTTTATACCAATATTGGCTACTACCGTCAGGGCGATGTTTTCGACTTTGGTGAAGCGGCCGATAACTTTACCGACCGTTTGAATATCCGAGGTAATATTGATTTGAAACTGAACGACTTTATCAGTGCCTATATCAATACCAATGCAACTTTCTACAATTCAAGAAGTGCAAATTCGAGCCAGGAGGATGGCAATTACTGGACGGCTGCTTCTACACTTCGGCCAAACCGTATTGCACCGTTAATTCCGCTTGATTTTATCGATCAAAACGATCAGCAATCGTGGAATTTGGTAAATGGAAGCGAAAACATTATTGGTGGTAAATACTTTTTGGGTGGATCACTGTTGGATCCTACAAATATATTTGCCGATTATTATGCTGCCGGCTATAGCAAATGGACAAGCCGACAGTTTCAGTTTGATACCGGTTTGGATTTCGATCTGAAAGGAATTACTGAAGGATTAAAATTTCATACACAGTTTGCTGTTGATTATGCTACTTCGTACAGCACATCATATAATAATACCTATGCGGTGTATGTACCAAACTGGTATGATTACAACGGTAGCGATGTTATTGCCTCACTGGGAAAGGAAGGCAATGATGAAAATCCGGGGGTGCAAAACGTTGGAGGAAGTACGAACAACCAAACTATTGCGTTTGCAGGGTATTTTACTTACGACAAAACGTTTAATGCAGACCATAACCTGAATGCGATGTTAATTGCCTCGGGGTATCAAATTACAAACTCCGGGCAATATCACCGTACCAGCAGTGCAAATGCCGGATTGCAGTTAGCTTATAACTATAAGAATAAGTACTATGCTGATTTTAGTGCATCGGTAATTCACTCGGCAAAACTGCCTGAAGGAAACCGCCAGGCATTGTCGCCAACGGTAAGTTTAGGTTGGAAAATCAGTGAAGAGGATTTTATGGCCAATTCATCCGTATTTGATGAACTGAGTCTGAACGTGTCGGGAAGTATCCTGAATTCAGATCTTGATATTGAAGATTTCTATATGTACGAAGCTACCTACACGCAGGCGAACGGTGCATGGTGGGGATGGTACGATGGAGCATCGGAGCGCTCAACCAACTCGAAACGTGGAGGAAATGACGAATTGGACTTTGTAAAACGTAAAGAAGTATCGGCTACTTTAATGGCCTCGCTTTGGGAAAAATTGTTAACGGTGAATACCTCGTTTTTTATCAATTCTACCGAAGGATTGTTGATCGAACCTTCTACCATTTTTCCAAATTATTTCTTCACATGGTGGCCAGAAGCTTCATTCATCCCTAACGTTAACTTCAACAACGATAAACGTGTTGGATTCGACTTTAATGTGAACGTAAACAAGCAGGTTGGCGAAGTAGATCTTAAATTGGGTGTTTCTGGTATTTATTATACTACGGAAGCTACACAACGTGACGAAAATTACGAGTACGATTATCAGTACCGTGAAGGAACTGCCATTGACGGACTTTGGGGTTGGGAAAGTGCAGGTTTATTTCAGAGTGCTGAAGAAGTTGCCAGTTCTCCTGAGCAGAAATTCGGAGGAACAGTTCAACCCGGCGATATCAAATATGTGGATCAGAACGGAGACAATATGATCGATGATAAAGATCAGGTTTACCTTGGTCGCGCCGGATGGAGTGGAGCTCCACTAACATTGGGGCTAAACTTTACAGCTAAATACAAAGGCTTTACATTCTTTGCTTTGGGAACCGGAAATTATGGTGCTTATGCCTTTAAAAATGACGCGTATCACTGGATTTACGGCGAAAGAAAATACTCGGAAGTAGTGCTCGACCGCTGGACAGAAGAAACAAAAGCTACAGCTACTTATCCGCGACTGACCACAACAAATGGAAGTAATAATTTCCGTAACTCTGATTTTTGGATGTACAAAACCGACCGTTTTAACCTGGCGAAAGTACAGATTACTTACGATCTGCCACAAAGCCTGATTCAAAACAGTGTGTTCGAAAGCATCTCAACATACGTAAGTGGAGCTGATCTGTTGACTATCTCAAAGGAAAAAGATATCCTGGAACTGGAATTTGACAGTGCTCCGCAAACGCGATTCTTTAACATTGGTTTAAAGGCCACATTCTAATAAGTAACACTAAAGAATTTTTACGATGAAGAAT
>NZ_JBFHGM010000078.1:0-17973 GCF_041583095.1 Draconibacterium sp. | reverse complement strand
TCTTTTTCGTCCCATACCTGGCCTTTGTTAATTCCCTTTAAGTTGCGATCCGCCCCTTCGAATAGAATTACGGTTTCAAGGGCTTTCATTTTTACCGAGTTTTCATCGATTTGAACCACTTTGGCTTTTACCGGTTTCCCCGATATGGGTTTACCTTCTTTGGTTACCTGAACTACGAGACCATAGCAAATTTTTCCTTCTTCCACCCAAGCCGGAATTTTTATCCGCAGGGCATCACTCATCTCAATTTTTTTCTCCTGGTAAGTGTATGAGGCTATTTCTTCTGAATTTTTGGACGAATTACAACTGATAATGCATATTGAGGTGAACAAAATGACTAATAATATCAGTTTTTTCATGAAATAATATGTTTGACCAAACGAATAACCATGTACCATTTTTTATTAACAACCCAACAATCGAAGATGTTTCAAAAAAATAGTGGGGTTAAATGTATTAAATCTCAATTTAAAACGACCAATTGACAGATTATTGTTAATTTAAAAAGCCATTTTCTGACCGCGCAGAAAATGGCTTTAAATATTTTGCAATCTGATTGTTTCCTAGAAACCGTTGATGATTCCGATAAAGTCTTCAGCTTTTAACGAAGCTCCACCAATCAAACCTCCGTCAACATCTTTGTTGGCGAATAATTCGTTTGCGTTACTTGCTTTACAGCTACCACCGTAAAGGATTGAAGTTTCTTCAGCAACTTCTTCACCAAATTTAGCAGTAATTGCAGCACGAATGTTGGCGTGCATATCCTGTGCCTGGTCTGAGCTGGCAGTTACACCAGTTCCGATTGCCCAGATTGGTTCGTAAGCAATAACGATTTTTTTGAAATCTTCGGCTGACAGTTGGAAAACTGTTTCTTCCAGTTGATTTACAACATATTCGTTGTGTGTGCCGGCTTCGCGAATATCCAAAGCTTCACCACAGCAGTAAATCGGAGTTAATCCGTTCTCTAATGCAAGTGCAACTTTTTTGTTCAGGATCTCACTTGTTTCGCCATAATACTCACGACGCTCAGAGTGACCTAAAATTACGTACTCAGCACCTGTTGATTTTACCATTTCAGCAGAAACCTCACCAGTGAAAGCTCCTTTAGCTTCGGCAGCACAGTTTTGTGCAGCAACACCAATTCTGTCGGTATTTACTGATTCAACTACTTTTGTAATGTGTGTAAATGGTGTTCCCAATACAACAACTACATCGTCAGCACCTTCGCTTGCTACAATCGCGTCAACAGCTTTTGCCAACTCAACACCTTCTTGTAAGGTTGTGTTACATTTCCAGTTTCCTGCAACTATCTTTTGTCTCATATTATTGAATTTTAGTTTATTAGATTTTCAAAATCGACCACAAATTTAACCGAAATTATTGATTCGCGGGGTATTGAATATAATGCTTAAATATTATTAACTATTTGTTTATTTAAAATTGGAGGAATGAGAAGCTGGATGCTGGATTCTCGATACTGGATACTTGAGCATAGCCATGTTTACACTGTTTAATTGAGAACTGCGACTGTTAATTGCGACTGTTAACTGCGACTGCCAACTGCGACTGAAAACTTATAACCCGAAGCTCGAAACTCGCAAGTCTCTACTCAAATTCAGCTTCAACCTCTTCCGGTGAAGGAATGTCGTTGTAATGCCATTTATCCAGAATGGTTCCGTCTTTCATTACGATCAATCCCGGGTTTGACCGAATCATTGTTTTTAAGGTGATTTCGTCGCAATTAAAGAACTCGTAAGGCGCATCGTTTTGCTCGGCAAATTCCATTGCTTCTTCCTGTAGAGTAGAGGTGAGGCAAACAAACGAATATCCTTTATCCATGGCCCAATGCGCTAATGTGTTAATTTCTTCCTGCGACTTGGTACTGGTTTTATGTAGGTCGTAAGCCACAAGCATAAACACATAATTCTCGTCGTAAATAAAGAAGTCTTTTATGTCATCTCCCTCGGGCGATTCTATGGTAAAATCATGAATGGGCGGTTCGTAACCTTCCTGCACCAGATTCGATTCCATGTCGTGGTATTCCCAGTTGGTGGTGTCCTGCCATGGATAATTTTCTTCGGTGAATTCTTTCACTTCACCGTTATTTTTGTTCTTGTAATAAAATATATTCTCGTAGATTTCCTGTGGTGCATCATCGGGAATGCTCATGGCTTCCGGAATATTGGTGCCCACACTGTATGGCCTGAAATCGAAAACCGGCAAGTGGTTGTATGAGTGGTAAACAATGCCGAAGTACACGATAAAAACACCGATACTAAGTATGCCCGGAACTATACTTTTTACTTTCTCGGCATACCATTTTCGGTTCACGACAACAATAATTGCCAGCGTAATAAATACGAGGTTTTTATAAAATGTTTCCCAGTTTGAAATCACCAGTGCATCGCCAAAACAACCGCAGTCGGTAACCGGATTTTTTAGTGCAATCCAAAGTGTTAAAGGTGTAAAAAAGGCCATGAATAATAAACCCAGCCACGAAAACAACCGCATTCGCCAGTTAAACAAAAAAGCCACCCCAATGGCAAACTCGGCAAAAGCCAGCAAAACTCCCAGCGGAAAGGCTGCCCAAAGCAACCAATCGAGCCCCATGGCATTAAAGTAGTCGGTAAATTTGTAGGCCGATCCCCACGGATCGACTCCTTTTACAAATCCGGAGAAAATAAAAACAATACCAAAAAGAATTCGTGCGAGTTGCTTAACAATATTCATAGGCGAGTTTATTCTTTGTTTTCAAATTCAATTTTAATCATGGCAAACACAGAGTAATTAATCATGTCCATATAATTGGCATCAATTCCTTCAGAAATAAGCGTTTTGCCCTGATTGTCTTCTATTTGTTTTGTGCGTTGTATTTTCATTAAAATCAGATCGGTGTACGAACTGATGCGCATATTTCTCCAGGCCTCGCCATAATCGTGGTTTTTATCCATCATCAGCGTTTTGGCCTCGTTAAAATATTTGTCGTAAAGCTCCTGAATTTTTTCATGGGGTACTTCCTGGTCAGATGTTCCTAATTCCAGCTGAATTAAGCCCATAATACAGTAATTAATAATACCAATGAATTCAGGTTTTACACCTTCGTTAACTTTTGTAACACCTTTTTCTTCAATGCTTCGTATGCGCTGTGCTTTAATGTAAATCTGGTCGGTAAGAGAGGTCGGACGCAATATTCGCCATGCTGTTCCGTAATCGGTCATTTTCTTCGAAAATATATTACGGCATATTGAAATTACCTGGTCGTATTGCTGGTTTGTTCTGTCCATTATTATGTGTCTTTTATTCTTCTTCTTGAGCCAATTGTGCTCAATTCGTTAAGTTCTGTATATTTTTGTATGCTAAAATTGCCGGATAAAAGTATGAAAAAATGGCAAATTTGGCCTGTTTTATTCTACATTTGTAGTTAACGACAATTAATAGATAGTTAATGATTTGTTAAACATAAAAGCCCAGTTCTTATGTTGATTACGCAGTCTGCGGGTAAGTTCCTTAAACGAAACAGTACATTACATCTTGGCGAAAAAGAAGTTGATTTATCCATTCCGGTGGTTGCCGGAATTGTAAATATTACGCCCGATTCGTTTTTCGATGGTGGAAAAATGGAAGACGAAACCACCATGTTAAAGGCCGTTGAGCAAATGGTTGCTGATGGCGCCGGAATTATTGATGTGGGAGCGGTTTCCACACGTCCGGGATCAAAAACGGTTTCAACAAAAGAAGAACTGGCGCGACTTTTACCGGCTGTAAAGGCAATCCATAAAGATTTCCCCGAAGTGGCGCTTTCGGTTGATACATTTCGCTCGTGGGTAGCGGTTCGTGTAATCGATGAGGTGGGGCCAATTATAATTAACGATATTTCAGGAGGATCGCTCGACAGCAATATGTTTGAAACTGTTGGGAAATTACAGGTTCCATATATTCTGTCGCATATAAAAGGCACGCCGTTGAATATGCAGGAAGATCCGCAGTACGACGACCTGATTCGTGAAGTTGCGCAGTATTTTGCCGAGCGCGTAAAAAAGCTGAACAAACTGGGCGTAAAAGAAGTGATTCTCGATCCCGGTTTTGGTTTTGGAAAAACACTCGACCATAACTACGAGTTGTTGAATAAGCTCGATGCGTTTAAAGTGTATCAACTTCCGGTGATGGTGGGATTAAGTCGTAAATCGATGATCTGGAAAGCATTGGATGCCAAGCCCGAAACAGCACTTAACGGCACTTCGGTGGCCAACACCCTGGCCTTAATGGGCGGGGCCGACATTTTGCGTGTACACGACGTAAAAGAAGCGGTTGAGGCCGTAAAAATATTTTGTGAAATTAAAGCAACAATCATTTGATGCCGGCATTTATAACCATACGATTTCTTGATATTCTCGATATTCTGCTGGTGGCTTTTTTGCTTTACCAGCTTTACCGCCTTATAAAAGGAACGGTAGCTTTTAATATTGTTATCGGACTGTTTTCGCTGTACCTGGTTTGGCTTACGGTGAAAGCGCTGAACATGGAGCTGCTGGGCTCGATAATGGGGTATTTTATTGGTGTGGGTGCCATTGCGCTTATTATTGTTTTTCACCCCGAAATTCGAAAATTCCTGTTGTTTATCGGTACCAATTATAATGTGAATAAGATATTGATGCTCGACAAGTTGTTTGGCCAGGGGAAACCGAAGAGCATTAATCAGCAACAGATTGACAGTATTGTTGATGCCTGCCAGTCGATGGGGAAAACAAAAACCGGTGCGCTGATTGTTATTGCGGATGAAAACGAATTAAACGACCAGATTAATACCGGAGAAAAGATCAATGCAAAAATATCGTCGGTGCTTATACGCACTATATTTTTCAAGAACTCGCCGTTACACGATGGTGCCATTATTATTAAAGGAAACCGCATTGTTGCTGCAGGATGTATTCTTCCGCTAACACAAAAGGAACTGGATAAAGCGCTGGGTCTTCGCCACCGTGCAGCTGTTGGCATGACAGAAAATACCGATGCGCTGTGTATTGTTGTTTCGGAAGAACGAGGATCGATTTCAGTAGCACAAAAAGGTGAAATTAAACGCCGCTTGTCAAAAGAAACGCTGGTGCAAATTCTGGAAGAAAATATCATTGAGGATGATGAAACTGCCGGTCATAAAAAGTAGTTTCAGAGAACAGACGCATCACTCCTGATTCTTATAAGCATTATTTTTTTTGAACCTCTGCTACCGTTAAATCGTTCAACATGGTGTTTATTTGTTATTTCAACAGTTAATTGTTTTGAAAAGAAAAGTATGAACCGTATTTGTAATTTATTCAATATAAAATACCCCATAATTCAAGGGGGAATGGTTTGGTGTTCGGGCTGGAAACTGGCTTCGGCAGTGAGTAACAGCGGAGGACTGGGACTGATTGGCGCCGGATCGATGCACCCCGAAACATTGGAGGAGCACATCGTTAAAATGAAGGCCGCCACCGATAAACCTTTTGGAGTGAATGTGCCTTTGATGTACCCCGAAACCGAACGTGTAATGGATATTATTGCCGCACACGAAGTGCCGGTGGTTTTTACATCGGCCGGAAGTCCTAAAAAGTGGACCGGCTGGTTAAAAGACAAAGGAATTACAGTGGCCCATGTGGTGTCCAGTTCGTTTTTTGCAGGCAAATGCGAGGCGGCCGGTGTTGACGCTATTGTTGCTGAAGGTTTTGAAGCCGGTGGTCACAACGGGCGCGAAGAAACCACTACAATGACATTGATTCCATCGGTGCGAAAAGCTACAAAACTGCCCTTGCTGGCAGCCGGCGGAATAGGATCGGGAGAAGCGATGTTGGCTGCAATGGTTTTAGGGGCCGATGGTGTACAAATCGGATCGGCATTTGCCGTGTCGGAAGAATCGTCGGCACACCCCGAATTTAAACGATTGGTAACCGAACTCGGCGAAGGCGGAACAAAACTGGCACTAAAAAAACTGGCTCCGGTGCGATTGGTAAAGAACAGCTTTTTTAATCGGGTTGACGAAGCCGAAAAAGCAGGGCAATCGCCTGAAGCTATGGCCGAATTATTGGGTCGTGGCCGCGCAAAAAAAGGAATGTTTGAAGGCGACCTGAACGAAGGCGAACTGGAAATTGGACAGGTTTCTGCTCAGCTAAATCAAATCAGGCCTGTAGCAGAAATTATGAAGGATATTATTGCTTCCTATGAAGCTGCCCAAAAAGCTGCCGGGCAGGGACGGTTTGAGTTTTAATAAAAGCCTGGTAAGACTGTGAGCACTGTGACGGAGAGACGATTAGGTTGTTAAATTGCAAAACTGACAAATTGTAAAATCGCAATCTGTGACTGCCAACTGCGACTGCGACTTTTCATCGCTCCGTGTAACTCCGAGAATTCTCTGCGCAACTCTGTGGAAAAATCCAATTGTAAAATTGCAATCTGCGACTGTCAACTGCGACTGCGACTTTTTCCCTTGTTAAAACTCCGAAACATCTCAGTGAACCTTCGCGGTAGATATTAAAGGACAAACAATATGCTGTTGTAAACCTGCGAAAGCTTCTCGTTGGTGAGCAAGGTACTTTCGTAGCTCTACGCTAGCACTAAAATGATGAAAAAAGTGATGTCGTACGCCTGCGAAAGCTTCAAAATAGTGGGAAAAGTGCTTTCGTATTGCTACGCTAGCTCCAAAATGGTGAATAAAGTCTTATCGTATGACTACGCTGGCACCAAAACGGTGAAAAAAGTGATGTCGTAGGCATACGACGGCTTCAAAATGGAGAAAAAAATGCTGTCGTATTCCTACGCCGGTTCCAAAATGGTCAAAAAAATGCTGTCGTCGGCCTGCAACGGCTTCAAAATGGTGGATGGGGAGCCTTTAAAATCAGTTAGTTATATTTTTTTTGTTGTTCGTGAAAGCTAGTAACTGCCTTTATTCATTTATAAAATCTACCTGCTGCCATTCGAAATCGATCGGATCGTTTTGTTGCGGTACTCCCGGAGTACTTCGTCCGTCAACGATGTATTTCGTCAGCAGTGCCTTTAGTTCATCAGCCTTTTCCGGATTTGTTAGGTAGAGATTGTTGGTTTCGCCCGGATCGGTTTCCAGGTTATACAACTGGTATTTCGGGAGTGTATCAATAACTTCCTTATTTCCCGGACGCGGATAACTCCAGCCGCCCGAGCCCGGGCACAAATTCAGTTTCCACGGACCCTTTCGGATGGCAAAACTTCCGTTAACAGAATGGTGTACGGTTGCCTCACGAACAGGCTGGTTGTGGCTGGTTTCGCCCATCAAAGGTAACATACTGAAACTGTCTTCTCCTTCGTTGTCTGCCAGTTGGTAACCAATAATTTCGGCGCATGTTGCCATCAGGTCGGTGGTGCAGATGGTATGGTCTGACGATGATCCCGGAGTAATTTTCTCCGGCCATTTTACAATAAACGGAACACGGTGGCCTCCCTCAAAAATGTCGGCTTTGTGCCCCCGGAAAATGTAACTGGGGTAGTGGCCTTTTGCGGTCATCTCCTCAATTTTTGCAGCCGGGGCACAACCATTATCGCTGGTAAAAATCACAATGGTATTTTCTTCAATTCCTGCTTCTTTAATTATTTGTTGCATCTGCCCAACATAGTCATCAACCATCATCACAAAATCGGCATAGGGATTTAAACCGCTTTTATCCTGCCATTCCTCGGTTGGCAAAATGGGTGTGTGAGGTGAGGGCAGTGCCAAATACAAAAAGAACGGTTTTTCCTGCTTCGATATTTGTTTTATGTACGTAAATGATTTACGGAAAAAATTAGGCGTCACATCTTCGTGAACAAAATCGGCCGATGTGGGCCCTTCGCGCCACCACGAGTATTTTCCTGTGTTCACACTCGCCGAATCGGGAACTTGTGTTGGCATCCCGTTCTCCACATAAACATACGGAGCAATATCCAATGAGGCGCTGTGCCCGTACGAATAGTCGAAGCCCAATTCTTTCGGGCCATTTTTCACCGGTTTCGAAAAATCGATGTTATCGAAATCATCAGGATTCCAACCGGTACCAAGCTGCTGACTGCTATCTTTTAGCGCCCAGTCCCATCCCAAATGCCATTTCCCGATAAAGGCGGTATTGTAGTTGTTCTTCTTTAATAAACTGGCTACTGTTGTTCTGCTGCTTGGAATCAGCGCCTTCGACGTTCCTGTAAGAACGCCCGATTTTAATGTGCTGCGCCAGTTGTAACGGCCTGTTAAAATGCCATAGCGGGTGGGTGTGCAAACTGCCGAAGTGGTGTGTGCATCAGTAAAACGTATGCCATCAGTAGCCAGTTTGTCGATATTCGGAGTTTGTATTTTCCCTTGCTCGTTAAAAGCCGATACATCGCCGTAGCCCATGTCGTCGGCCAGAATATAAATGATGTTCGGATGTTGTTGTTCGTCGGTTTTTGTTGAACATGCACTTAAAAAAAGTATTGCGACAAAACAAATTGGTAGGAATAAGTTCTTCATTGGTTTAGTTTAATTTCAGTTGTTAGTGTTGATACAAAGATAAAAGGTTGGTGTAATAAATTCCTGATCGCTTCATTTTTTGAATGTTTTTTAGAAAGTATTGGGAAGCGTAAAACCAACATTTGAGAATCAAGGGTTAAAAATCTCTGTTAAATCACAATTTTCTCCCTTTTTCACCTCAGTCCTGAAGGAAGAAAGCGAGAAAATTCTTGATCATCCTTTAGGATTCGAAGTAATATCAAGAATTTTTGGACAAATGGAGCTCAACCCTTGATTCAGATTCCCCTTAAATGCCGAATCTCCAATTACCAAAGTGTTGCAAAAATAATTTCAGGAATTATAACGATTGTTCTTTAAATTTTAAAGGCATTCTGTGCCGAAACCCTTTCACTTAGCGCATAATTCGTATATTTGGTGTGCTTAAAAGAAATTAATGAAACGGATAGCAATTCAAGGAATAGCCGGCTCTTTTCACGAAGATGCGGCCCGACGATATTTTGATGAAGATATTGAGGTGGTTGAGTGTAAGACATTTACTACCGTATGCGAGATGATCGATAACGACCAGGTGGATTATGCCGTTATGGCCATTGAAAACTCCATTGCCGGTAGTTTGTTGAATAATTACCAGTTGATTCGCGATTATCATTTGCGCATTATTGGCGAGATTTATATTCATATTCAAATGAATTTACTGGTGAATGAAGGAGTGAAACCGGAGGACATTACAGATATCCACTCGCACCCCATTGCGTTGCGCCAGTGTATGGAATACATCGAGCACAATTATCCGAATGCCCAGCTACACGAAAAACTGGATACGGCGGCATCGTCGAAACTGGTGGCAGATAAAAAACTAAAAGACGCGGCATCGATAGCAAACCTGCGCTCGGCCGAGTTGTATGGACTGAGTGTGCTGGATACCGGAATTGAAACCAACAAAAAGAATTACACCCGCTTTTGGGTTTTGTCGAAACATGGCAACCCAACCGAGGGAAGCAACAAAGCATCGGTTTGTTTCGAAGTTGGACATTTTTACGGATCGTTGGCAGCGGTGTTAAATACCTTTGCCAAGAATGAGATTAACCTCACCAAAATTCAGTCGGTACCAAAAATCGGTAAACCCAACGAATATATGTTCCACGTTGATATTGAATGGGAAAAACCCGATAACTACGATCACGCCATTCACCAGGTGCTTAAGTGTGCATCGAGCCTGTCGATTTTAGGCGAATATCAAAAAGGAAACCTGCATAATGAATAAAACTAAAACAATACGATATGAGTAAAATAGCAATTTTTTACGGTCCTGAAGGTGGATCGGTAAACCGCGTGGCAGACAAAATAAAAGAATTAATTGGCGAAGATAAAGTGGAGATGGTAGCAGTTAAAAATGCTACGGCTGCCGACCTGGAGAAATACGATAAGATAATTTTTGGTCTGTCAACTGTTGGAAAAGACACCTGGGATTCGAGTTTTTCAAACAACGACTGGGGAAAATTTTTACCCGAAATATCAAAAGTGGATTACAGCGATAAAACAGTCGCCATTTTTGGTTTGGGCGATCACGTAACCTATTCACATGCTTTTGTCGATCATATTGGTTTGCTGGGTAAAGAGCTGATGAAAAACGATGCTGTTTTGGTTGGACCGGTTGATACCGAAGGTTACGAATTCGAAGAATCTGACGCAGTGGTTGATGGAAAATTTATTGGTTTACCGCTTGACGAAGATTTTGAGCCGGAGATGACTGACGAACGCGTAGCAGCCTGGGTGGAGCAAATAAAACCTGACTTCGGATTCTAAACACCTTGATTACAGAGACTGAGGACTGTGAGTTATTGAGACTGAAAACTGCAACTGAGACTTTTAGTCTCTGTGCAACTCCGTGACTTCTCTGCGATGCTCTGTGGTAAAGACTGAACGCTGAACTCGAAACCTTGAATTTAAAAGCATGAACAATTCACCTCTCAACAAAAAACTTGTTGAAGATAAGATAGCGCAATTGCGCATTCCCGATATTGGAAAAGCATCTATCCGCGAAATTGTGGCCCTGGTAAACCTCGTTGAAGAAGCCAGCGATTTTAAATACATTCGCATGGAAATGGGTGTACCCGGTTTGCCGCCGGCAAAAGTTGGTGTAGAAGCCGAAAAAGATGCGCTCGACCGCGGCGTGTCGGCTATTTATCCAATGGTTGACGGAATAAAACCTCTGAAGGAAGAATCGTCGAAGTTCATTAAAAACTTTCTGAATGTTGATGTGGCACCTGCTGGCTGTATTCCAACTACCGGATCGATGCAGGGAACCTATGCTGCTTTCATGGCGGCCGGTAATTGCGATAAAAAGAAAGATACCGTTTTGTTTATTGATCCGGGTTTCCCGGTGCAGAAACAACAAATGATGGTGCTGGGGCAGAAATACGATACTTTTGACGTATTTAACTACCGTGGCGACAAGCTGAGGGAAAAGCTGGAATCGTTTCTTGCTAAAGGAAACATCAATTCCATTGTTTATTCCAATCCAAACAACCCGGCCTGGATTTGTTTTAACGATGAGGAGCTTCAGATTATTGGTGAATTGGCCAATAAATATGATGTGATTGTAATGGAAGACCTGGCGTATTTTGGTATGGATTTCCGTACCGATTTCTCGAAGCCGGGTGAAGCGCCATTTCCTCCGTCGGTTGCTCATTACACCGATAATTATGTGCTGTTTATCAGCAGCTCAAAAATATTTTCCTATGCCGGTCAGCGTATTGGCATAATGGCCATTTCTGATAAATTGTTTAGCCGCGATTATCCCGATTTGCAGGAGCGTTTTAAAGGAACAACCTTTGGTGCTACAATAACTTTACGTTTGCTGTATTCGCTTTCGTCGGGTACAAGTCATTCGGCACAGTGGGCATTGGCGGCGATGTTTAAAGCGGCCAACGAGGGCGAGTTCAATTTTGTGGAGGGCGTAAAAGCCTATGGCGAACGTGCCAAAGAAATGAAACGCCTTTTCCTTGAAAATGGTTTCAAGGTGGTTTACGAAAACGATTTGGGTGTACCCATTGCCGATGGATTTTATTTCACAATTGGCTATCCGGGAATGACAGGAAACGAGTTGGTGGCCAACTTGCTTTTCTACGGAATTAGTGCCATTGCACTCGATAATACAGGTAGCGATGAAGAAGGCATTCGGGCTTGTGTATCGTTTGTATTGCCGCATCAGTTTGGCGACCTCGAAGAGCGCCTGAAATTATTTAATAAGAATTTTTCAAAATAAACTTTTTGTCGTTTCGAATGCGAGCAGCGAGAGAGAAATCTGTTTTGAAATAGGTTTCTCTTCGTTTCTCTTCGAAATGACAGAAAAAGATTAGAGCGAAATGGATAGACAAAAGATAATATCGCGATTTGAGCACACTCTGAGCCTGATTGAGACTTTCGATTTGCATAACGAACCAGTGGTGCTAAAAAAGGGCGAATTATTTATTGACTACGGCGAGAAGAACAAAAAGCTGGGGATTTTGCTCGATGGCTTGCTTTACGCTTCCTATCTTTCCGACAGCGGTACCGAGTGGGTGTCGCGCTTTTTCTTTCCACCCAATAACTTTATTGTCAGCAATCACCGCGGATTTGTGCTGGGTAAAGATTCAACAGAGGCCATTCGTGCTTATGAAGACTCGCGTTTGATTTTTATTGAAAAGGATGAGTTTAAAACCTTACTCGATGAGAATCATAAGTTTGAGCGTACGGTGCGTATTCTTGCCGAAGAAAGCTACATTCAGGCGATGGACCGTATTCACTCTTTCCAGTCGTTGAACGCGGAGCAACGCATCCGCAAGTTTTTTGTGGAATACCCTGAGCTGGCTCAAAAGTTACAACGACAGCATATTGCTTCATATCTTGGTATTCACCGAAACATTTTAACCCGAATTCTTTATAAATTATAGGTTTATTTTTTGCTTGTTGTTGTATTCATAACCGGAAAAGGTTTGGTGGCTTCGCCGGTGTACAACGTAACGTGCGGGAACGGTATTTCGATTCCTTCGGCGTCAAAACGGGCTTTTATTTCCTGGAAAATAGAGTTTTTTACTTTCAGGAAGTTTTGTTTCTCGAACCACACACCCAACAGGATATCAATACCACTGGCACCAAAATCTTTAAAAACTACAAGCGGCTCCGGCTCGTCCAAACTCAATGGGTTGGCTTTAGCAACTTCTTCCAGCAAGGTCTTTACTTTGCCCAGATCTTCTTTGTAGGCAACACTTACATTAAAATCAAGGCGCCGAATAGGGAAACGGGTAACATTTATAACTTCCGTAGAAATTATGGTCTGATTGGGGATCCGCAAAAGCTGGTTATCAAAAGTTCGTATTTTAATCGAAAGCAAATCGATGCTAAAAACAGTCCCTGCTTTATCGCCAACTTTAATCACATCTCCAATCTCGAACGACTTTTCTCCTACCAGGAAAAAACCACTAACAATGTTACCAATACTGGTTTGCGAGGCCACACCAATTACCAGCCCGATAACACCTGCAGCACCAAAAAACGGAGCAAGATTTATTTGCAACTGGGCAATAACAATGAATCCCAGCAAAATAAAACCAGAGTAGTACACCAGGCGCTGGACGATCATTTTTCGCTGCTGCGAAAGTGATTTAGGCAGCAGTTTTTTTACAATGAATGCCAAGGCATAAATAATTGCAACACCAATCACCAGGATGATCAGTACCCACATCAATCTTTCCAGATTTTGAGCATTAAAATATTTCGAAAAGTCAAATTCCATTATTCAGAACGATAAATGTTTTTAATAAAATGAAAGTTAATCTTAAGCATGCTTTTACCTTCGGGGTTTCGTGGTTTGGCAACAATCTCGTGGTTTTCACCGTGATAAGCTTTTGAGAAACCATAGTTTACTGAGCTCAGATAATCTTTTCCTTTGTATTCAAGTTTCACCTGGCTGGTAACCAAATGATTGTTGTGTTTCACCAAATGCATCTGATCAACACGAATAATCAATCGTTCGAGCTCGAGAGCTGCATTGTCGTTGTTATAAATGGATATGGGGCAAATAGCAAATCGCTCATCAATTTCAATTGTTTTTAAATCCAGATAATGCTCAGATTCCAGAGCAAAGGCAACTTCTCCATTTACGGGTTCGCCAAACCATGTGTTCGATATTTGTTGTAAGGGGAACTCTGCAAGCAGGTTTTCATCCTGTTTTTTACTGGCATATACCTGAAGAATCAGTGGGATCTTAACAAAAAAAGTTATTCGTTGTTTGGGTGAAATTATTATTCGGCTGCTTTTAAAAACCATTGGCTTTACGGGCAGGGCAGGAGCCAGTATCAGTTTATTCGATTTCCCGGAGTGGTAATAAGTTCCGTCAACAATTTCGTTGGTATCATTTTCCTGTCCATCGCCTACATCGTCAAACGATTTGAGGTACCAGCCTTCGTCGTTGCGCTTAATTCCCAGTGTAAAAATGCCATAGTCCATCAATACGCTTTCGCCAGGATTCAGTTGCTTTTTACCGTATATAGATAATTTCTCCATAGTGTGAATTTGATAACTAAAATTACCAATTTTTTGTTCCGAAAAATCATAAGTTGAAAAAAAACGGCATTGCCGGATTGATTTCTATAGATTTTATTTTGTTTTAATATAACCTGTGAAACTGTCGATTGTTTGAATTTGCAGAGTTAATTAACCGAATTGATCCGGTTTATACAATTCTTCTGCCAAAAGGAGTTAGTGCCAGCGAGGCCATTTTAAAATGTTGTTTTGCCCACGGGATACCGATAATCGTAATTCCTAAAAGTAAGCCAAAAAGTACATGAGTTAGCATGATCCAGATTCCGCCGATGAGTAGCCAAATAATATTCATAACGGTTGACAGACAGCCCGGAGCATAATCCATGTATTCAATTTTTTGCCCGAAAGGCCAAAGCGCGAGTATGCCAAGTTTAAACGACTGAATACCAAATGGAATTCCAACGATTGTTATACAAAGTGCGATGCCGGCAAGCATGTATTCCAAAAAGATGGCAAAACCACCGAATAGTAACCAAATTAAGTTTCCTAAAATTTTCATCTGTTTCGTTTATTTATGAATCAAAACGAAATTACTTATTTCATCGGTTTATCTACCGCGTGAAAAAGGTAAAACGCCGATAATAACAGATGAGCGTTAAATATTCAGCATCGAACAGGCAGTATTTTTTCTACAGTTGCTAAATACTTTCTACATTTAAGCTTTTGAATAGAAAACAGAATTATGATTGAACAGAAAGAAATAACACTTCCCGCATTCCGACGCGGATACCATTTAATTACCCGATTAATTGAGGAGCATTTACCGGAATTGCCCGAGAAAGGATTGCTGCATATACTGGTTAAACATACATCAGCCGGTATTACGTTAAACGAAAATGCCGACCCGACTGTGCGCACCGATTTTGAGAATTTTATCAATAAAATGATCCCCGAGAACGATCCGGTTTATGTGCATACCTACGAGGGAGCTGATGATATGCCTGCGCACCTTAAATCGTCGGTTATTGGTGCCGAAGTAACCATACCCATTACGCGCCATCGCTTAAATTTGGGCACCTGGCAGGGAATTTATTTTTGCGAATTCCGTGATTACGGAGGTGCACGACGATTGGTATTAACGATATATAGCTAAAACAGAAAAACCGAGGAAATCCCGGTTTTTCTGCTTTATTTTCTGTGCTGTATTAATTTATTTTTTTTACATCCCAGCCATAATCGATGTAATCCCAGCTAAAGTTTTCTCCATTTACATCAATCTTTAAAAATCCTTCTTCCATGCCAAATCGTTGGCCTTGCCACCACTGCGAAGAAACGGCTCCCCCGGTAATGTAATGAATCCCATTGTATTCAATATCTTCGAGGAAATGTAAATGTCCCTGTAAAACCAGTTTTGTATTGTATTGTTCGAGTATCTCGCGAACCTGGTTAGCATTGGTAACAATCGAGCCCTCCGACATACCTTCAGTGGGGCTCTGCATGATCTGCGATCCTATACTTAGCAACGGAATATGTATACTTACGGCTATTGGTTTGTCTCCTGCTGTTTTCAGATCATTTTTTAGCCACTCCAGTTGTTCTTGGTCAACATGGCCGTAATAGTGTCGGTCGTTTGTAAATCCAATCCCGTCGAGAACCACAAAATGCCAGTTCTTATAATCGAACGAGTAATAACGTTTGGCCAGTCGGTTTTGGTAAAGCTGTTTGCCGTATTCTTCATGCGACGGAGAAACGCCGCTATTTTCGTATAACCCGAAAACTTCATGATTTCCCATGGTGTTATAAACCGGAGCTTTCACTTTTGCTACCGTATTTTCGTACAGCTTGTAAAGGCTGTCGCTGGCCTCATATGTCTGCCCAAGCGCATCCATTATGTTGTCGCCTCCTGTTAATACAAAATCCGGTGTTAGACTGTTTATCGTATCAATAGCCTGGCTAAAACCTTCTGTCGCATTACGTTCTGGCGTGATATGAATATCGGTCATAAATACAAAAGAGAAGTCATCTGTTGCAGAATCTACTTGCTGGTTGGAAGTTGGTGTGCAACTAAAAAGCAGAAATAAGCTGAATGATAAATAGATTAGTTGTTTCATATTGTTGTTTTTAATTATACTGTGAATTTAAGAGAATTAGTGAAAAGAAATGTTGATTATAATTTAAATAATCTTTAACCGCTTGTTGGTTGCTCCCTGAAACTTGCACGAAAACAGAGCGCTTATAATTATCAGTCAGGCATTATCGGAATTTAGAATATCACAATCGAACTTACATTATACAGAAAGCATATGAGAATGATTTTTTATCGAAAAATATCACAGATTTTTATCATTTTTGTTCGTAATTTGTGAAACTAAATTTAATACTGATGAAAATTTCCGTTGACAACTATTCCGAGGAAGAATTACAGGAAGAGGGAGTTTTTGAATGGCCGGTTCGTAAGCTCGATGAAGAGAAAATGGATTGGTATTACGAGGAAACAGAGATGTGTTATATTGTCGAGGGTGAAGCGATAATAGCAACTGAGTTTGAACAAACAACAGTGCGGGCAGGTGATTTTGTCACCTTTCCGAAAGGCCTTGAGTGCGTTTGGGACGTTGAGGACGAAATAGAAATGCACTATTCCTGCGAATAATCATATTTACTTCTTAAATAATTTACAAAGTTTGCATCTGAACTAACTATTGAATTAGATCTTATGCGAAAGGTTTTATATTTGGTAGTGGCAATCATCTTGTCACTTGGTGCAAACGCACAGGAAATTGGTAAAGAAACTCAGAAACGAATGCAGTGGTTTGGCGATGCTAAACTGGGTATTTTTATTCATTGGGGTATTTATTCTGTAAACGGCATTGATGAAAGCTGGTCGTTTTTTAACGACTACATTTCGTACGACGACTACATGAATCAACTGGACGGATTCACAGCCGAAAAATATAATCCTGAACAATGGGCTGAACTGATTGCCGGAAGCGGAGCCAAATATGCTGTGCTTACCACAAAACATCATGATGGCGTGGCGTTGTGGGATACCCACTGTAACGGTTTAAATGTGGTGGACAAAACACCTGCCGGAAGAGATTTGGTAGCTCCTTTTGTAAAAGCACTTCGTAAAAACGATTTAAAAGTTGGTTTGTACTATTCGTTGCTCGACTGGTCGCATCCTGATTATCCGAACAAAACACGAAAAATTAAACGTTACGAAAATGACTCGATTCGCTGGGCAAATTTTGTCGACTTTAACTTTTGCCAGTTGGAAGAATTGTCGAAACAATTGAAGCCCGATTTGTATTGGTTTGACGGCGACTGGGAGCAATCGGCAGAAAAGTGGAAAGCAAAGGAGTTAAGCGAATCGTTACGGAAATGGAATAAAGATGTGATTCTGAACAGCAGGATTCAGGGTTATGGCGATTATGCCACTCCCGAGCAGGGACTGCCAGTAACTCGCCCCGATGCACCGTATTGGGAATTGTGTATGACCATGAACGACAGCTGGGGTTATCAGCACAACGATCACAACTATAAAACACCTAACCAGGTAATTCGCATTTTGGTGGATTGTATCAATAAAGGAGGAAATTTACTCCTCGATATTGGTCCGAAAGCAGATGGCTTAATTCCTGAAGAACAAGTAGACATTTTAAAAGAACTGGGCCGCTGGACCAACAAACATGCTGAAGCCATTTACGGAACACAGGCCGGAATTCCATACGAACATTATTACGGACCAACAGCATTGAACAAAACCGGAGATATTCTTTATTTATTTGTGCCACACAAACCAAACGGTTCGCTGATGTTGAAAGGAATAAAAAATAAGATCAACCGGATGTGGGTGGTTGGTAATGGAACCAAGTTAAACTGGGATGTGAAAATGAAACAATACTGGAGCGCTGTTCCGGGAATTGTATACATTGATGTTCCCGAAAAAGTGCTTGATGAGCAGGTTA
>NZ_JBFHGM010000077.1:0-18199 GCF_041583095.1 Draconibacterium sp. | reverse complement strand
TTTATCCTTATGCATTTGCTAATCTGTTTATGAATAGCGAAAATGCAAATTGAAATCCGTTTAATCGAAAATCGCCTGCAACTAACTAAATTTCAATATTTTCAAAGAATATTATTAGATTTTAATGGGACAGCAATGTCTTTTATTGTATTTTAGAAACAGTAAGTGGTATTAAACAACCGCCGGTTTAAGCTGTTAAACGGTAAATAAATATTGAATTTATGAAGATAGTAGTTATTGGAGGGCAAGGCACAATTGGCAGCGCCGTAGCCAGCCATTTTAAGAAAAAGCACGAGGTAATAACTGCCAGCCGAAATAACGGCGATGTGCTGGTGGATATGGAAAATTCGGAATCGATAAAGAATATGTTTGAGCAGATTGGTAAAGTTGATGCCATTGTGAATTGCGCCGGAGCTACAAAATGGGGACCTTTTGCCGAACTTTCTGAGGAGGACTTTTATGTTGGTTTAAGAGGCAAGCTAATGGGCCAGGTAAACATTGTTCGGATTGGCAGACACTACCTCAATGAAGGAGGATCGATTACTTTAACAACAGGCGTTTTGGCCGACGATCCGGTGTTTGGAGCAACCAACTCCGCAATGGCAAATAATGCCATCCATGGTTTTGTGCTTGCTGTTTCGCAGGAGCACCGAAATGAATTTCGTTTGAATGTGGTTTCGCCCGAACTGGTTGAAGACTCGGCTGAACGACTTGGAAATGCATTCCCGGGGCACACTCCTGTTTCGATGCAGAAAGTAGCCAAAGGATACGAGCGCAGTGTGGAAGGCCTGCGAACCGGAGAGATCATTCGCGTTTACGAATAGCATTTCAAACGAAAATATAGTATCATAAAAATAGCTGTTCCAAAGGAGCGGCTATTTTCATTTCTGATCCTAGCCATCAAAATAAAAGCCTCCACTTTATTCTAACTTCACCCTCAAAATCGTTTTCCGGTTCGTACTTGTATTAATCCCGTTCGTGGGTTAAAGCTAACCAACTGTATTCTTTTATTTCTGTCCCTCCTTTTTCTGAAAGATTTTTGAAGTACGAAAACAATAAAACAGAAAAAATCATGAAAACTCGTCTAATAATACTCTTTCAATTTCTGATTCTGTTTGCTCATGCACAGGTCAAAATTTCAGGAGTAGTACAATCGGAAACCGGAAGCCCGATTACCGGGGTGAATATTTTTATTCAGGGTACATACGACGGGACAACGAGCGATAGCCTCGGTGTATTCTCGTTTAAAACCGAAACAAGCGGCGAACAGACACTTATTGCCAGTTGTGTCGGATTCGAAACCTATGGGCAACAGTTAAACCTCACTAGTAATATTACAGACCTAAAAATCGTACTGATTGAAGAAATAAGTGAACTAGACGAAGTTATAATCAACGCCGGTACTTTTGAGGCCAGCGACAAAAAGAAATCGGTGGTTTTAAAACCGCTTGATGTGGCGCTTACAGCAGGCGCCAATGGCGATATTTTTGGTGCTTTTGGCAAATTACCCGGTTCGCATACAGTGGGCGAAGAAGGACGACTTTTTGTGCGTGGTGGCGAAAGTTACGAAACCAAAACTTTTATGGATGGCATGCTGGTAAATACGCCTTATTATTCAAAAATGCCCGATCTGCCAACACGGGGCCGGTTCTCCCCCATCCTTTTTAACGGTTCGGTGTTTAGCACCGGAGGTTATTCGGCCGAATACGGACAGGCACTTTCCTCGATTGTTGCTTTAAATACTGTTGCATTGGAGCCGGAAACCAAATCGAGTATTTCTGTTCTATCAGTCGGGTTACAAGGATCGCATGCTAAAAGATGGGAAAATACATCGTTGTCAATCAGTGGAGAATACCTGAACACAGCGCTTACGAATAAGATCTTTAAGCAAAATGTTGAATGGTTGAAAGTCCCCGTTATTGTTGGTTCAACGATGCTATTCCGGCAAAAAACCAGTGAAACGGGAATGATAAAATCTTTCGCCAGTTTTAACTACGACACCAGCAGTTTATTGTACGATAACTTTGAGCAATCTGCTTTCCAGGAAGTTTCGTTGGGCAATAAAAATTTGTATTCGAATACAACGTATAACGAAATGCTAAATGACGACTGGATGATCCAGACTGGCTTTGCCGTTAACATCGACCGTGAGCATATGGATATCGATTCCGATAATATCGCTACTTCGCGAAACAGCAGCCAACTGAAACTTACATTATCCAATTATTCCGTTAAAGATGTAACCACAACTTTTGGCGCTGAAGCTTTGATTTACAAATACGACCAGGACATCAAGATGAATGGGAGTTTCAACCTTTCATTCAGCAACAATCTGTTCGCTGGTTTTGCCGAATCGGAGTGGAAAGTAACAAAGAACCTCGCGTTAAAAGCCGGATTACGAATCGAATACAACTCGCTTATCAATGAATTAAATGTTGTTCCGCGTCTCTCTGCGGCCGTTAAAACCGGCAAAAGCAGCCAGCTTTCAGCAGCTTACGGAAAGTTCTTTCAGAATCCGAATGATGATTATTTGAAATTCACCGACGAGCTGGCACCTGAAACTTCAACGCATTCGATTTTAACCTGGCAGTATAAAAAAGACAGCCGCACATTACGCATTGAAGCCTACAATAAAAACTATTCCGACCTGGTAAAATTTGATGAAGAATTTTCTGTTGAACCCGGAAATTACAACAACACTGGAAGTGGTTATTCAAGAGGGATCGATGTTTTTTGGCGCGACCAAAAGCAGTTTGGGAAAGCCGATTACTGGATTTCGTATTCGTGGATCGATTCAAAAAGAAAATACCGTGATTATCCGGTAAAAGTAACACCTCATTACGTTTCAAAACACAACCTTTCGGTGGTTTACAAACAGTATTTTACAAAGATTAATTCGTTTATTTCGGGCTCCTACACTTTTGCCAGCGGACGTCCGTACAATAATCCAAATACTCCTGAATTTATGGCTGGCAAAACCAAAACCTACAACGATATGAGTTTTGGATTCACGCACATATTCTATCTGTTCAACACACAAACTGTTGCACACGTAATTGTAAACAACGCCTTGGGATTTAACAATGTATTTGGATACAACTACGCACAAACACCGGACAATAATGGAGTTTACCAATCGCAACCCATCGTTCCGGGGCAAAAACGACTCATTGTATTTCTACTATCATTTCAATTATAAACTTAAAAATTAAATCACATGAAGACTTTATTAACGCTTATTTTCAGTCTGGTAGTTTTAACTGCCGCAGCACAGGGAAAAAATTACGAGGCAGCTATGACAGCCGCTCTCGAAAAAATGAAAAGCTCGGAAACAGTTGCCAATTTTCAGGAGGCAGCAAATACTTTTGAACGAATCAGCATGACCGAAACCAAAGAATGGTTGCCTTTGTATTATGCTTCGTATTCCATGATCGTGGTCAGTTACTTCGACCAAGACGTAAACAAAAAAGATGCTTACCTGGATAAAGCACAGCAATTTTTGGACAAAGCGCTTCAAATTGCCCCCGATGAATCGGAATTGTATTCGCTACAGGCATTTCTATATCCATCACGAATTACGGTAGATCCGATGACACGAGGAATGGAATACATGCCTAAAATGAATGCGGCGCTCGACAAAGCAATTGCTCTTAATCCGGAAAATCCGAGAAGTTACTATTTGCGCGCAATTACCTTGTTTAATATGCCCGAGCAATTTGGAGGTGGTGCAGAAGTTGCCCGTCCTCATTTTGAAACTGCAAAAGAGAAATTCGACAAATTCGAACCGGAATCACCGCTTCATCCGAGCTGGGGTAAAGAAATAAATGAAATGGAGATGCAGAAACTATAACGTAGTTTAAACGAGTTCTCCGTACAAGTCATAATCTTCGGCACCTGTTATTTTCACTTTAAAAATGGTGCCGTTTTTTATTTCCCTGTCGGTAGTAATATAAACTTCTCCGTCAACTTCAGGCGAATCAAACTCGGTACGTCCAACGTAGTAATCGCTCTCTTTTCGGTCGATAATAACATCGAACTCCTTCCCTATTTTCTGCTGGTTGAGTTCGGCTGAAATGTATTGCTGCACTTCCATTATTTCATCGGCACGCGCTTGTTTAACTTCGTCAGGCAAATTGTCTTCGAATTTATTGGCGGCATAGGTGCCATCTTCATTCGAATAAGGGAAAACACCCAGTCGGCCAAATTTCTGCTTCTGAACGAACTCTTTCAACTCCTCAAAATCTTCCTCTGTTTCGCCCGGGAATCCAACAAGCATTGTTGTACGAATAACCACTTCCGGTACTTCTTCTTTTATTTTGGCGATTAACGCCTCAGTTTCTTCGCGGGTAACATGGCGCAACATATTTTTCAATACGCGGTTTGAAATGTGCTGCAACGGCATATCCAGGTATTTGCACACTTTCGGGTTTTCGCGCATTACCGGCAAAATCTCCATCGGGAATTTGGTAGGATACAAATAATGCAAACGAATCCACTCAATTCCTTCCACTTCCGAAACTTTGTTGATCAATTCTGCCAGTTGGTTTTTACCGTACAAATCAATTCCGTAATACGAAAGATCCTGGGCAATCAGCAACAGTTCTTTCACTCCTTTCTTAGCAAGATAACGGGCTTCCATCACAAGGCTTTCGATGGTGCGCGATTGGTGTCGGCCCGTCATTTTCGGGATGGCACAAAACGAACACGAGCGGTTACAACCTTCTGAGATTTTCAGATAAGCAAAATGCGATGGCGTGGTGATTTTACGCTCGTAAATGTATTCGGGCGCATAGGTAACTTTTAGCTCTTCAACCATAGCTTTCATATCAAACTTACCGAAGTATTTGTCTACTTCGGGCAGTTCATCCTGAAGCTCGTTGTGGTAACGTTCCGAGAGACATCCCATAACGTAAAGCTTATCGATTTCGCCTCGTTTTTTAGCCTCGGCATAATCCAGAATCATATCAATCGATTCCTGCTTGGCATCATGAATAAATCCACAGGTATTTACAAATACTGCATCAAAATTGGTTTCGTTTGAATCGTGCAACACTTCAAACTTTCCCTTCTGCAACTGGTTCAGCAAAACCTCCGAATCAACTAGGTTTTTCGAACATCCCATGGTTACCACATTTACCCTTTTCTTCGCCATAACTTATCTTGTTTCTTTTGAGGCTGCAAAGTAAAGATAAATTTGTCTGAATTAAGAAAGTATAGGCTACTAACTATTGAAATATAACACATGTAATTAATAGTGTATTTATCATCCAAACAGTACCAATCAATAAATATTTATTGATTTAAGACTTTTATTTATTGTTTTTCAATAATTATTTATTTATTTTCGTCTACAAATTAAATATCTCACAATGAAAAACAAAGAACTAACCCGAACCCAACAAGTGCTGGCTGTAATGAAATTTTTGGTGTACCTATCAATTACCTGGTATTTTCTAAAACTAGTTGGTATTGGTTTAATGGGATTATCCTTCCTTATCAGAGGTATACCACTTTCAAATTTGTTTTTTATCCCAGATTGGTTCAATTTATTAGAAACGAATCCTGGATATTTAACGCTCGTAATTGTATTAGTAATGTCCGTTAGTCTCTTAAATATCACAATTTGGATATTGGTGTTGAGATTATTAAAAAGAATACAATTGACCAATCCATTTAATATGGAAGTTATCGAAAGATTAGAACGAATAAGTTATCTTCTTTTTATAATTTGGATTTTATCAATTTCTGCTGGAGGATTTTTTGCCTGGCTTGGAGAAAAAGCAGGTGAATTAAATGATTCCTGGAGTCATGGTCCGTATCTGTTTATGGCAGGCCTGGTATTTATTATTTCGCAAATATTTAAACGCGGAGTTGAGTTGCAGTCAGAAAATGATTTAACCGTTTAAGCTATGCCTATAACTGTAAATCTTGATGTAATGATGGCCCGGCGAAAAATGTCGCTTAACGAACTTTCAGAAAAAGTAAACATCACACTGGCCAACCTTTCGATACTAAAAACAGGGAAAGCCAAAGCAGTTCGTTTTAGTACGCTTGAAGCTATTTGCGAGGCGCTGGATTGTCAACCAGGCGATATTTTGGAATATGTTGAAGATTAGAATCAAAAAAAGATTTCACTCCTTCCGGAATGAAATCTTTTTGCTCGTAGCTCAACGCTCGAGGCTAATAGCTTTCTTTTATTGTTTCGTCTTTAGCGGATCAGCCGCTTCCTTAAAGAACTGCTCCTGCAAAGCAGGTACAACTGTATCGGCTTTCACCAGCTTAATCATTTCAACCAATTGATCTACGGTATGATTGATCCTCAATTCTCCGGCTTCAGCATTAGCATCCCAGGCTTCTCCGCCGTAATGATTCGGGTAACTGGCATACCACCAAATTCCGGTGTAAACATATTTTAATTCTTTCATCCTGTCCTGATTAACACCCGATTGCTGTTTGGCCCGCTCAACATGCACCACATCGGGTTGTGCAGCAACCATTGCCGAAGTTTCACTGTTTCCGGCATGTGCATCATACGGATCGTGTCGTGTTAAAGCTTCAGCTTTTTCATTAACCTCCTTGCTATCTTCCGGTCGAAACCAATACAGTGAGTAACCCCGCGGTTCAGAGAGTTGTGCCATTCCAAAATAATTCAGAAATGCATTGTTTCCACCGTGGCCGTTTACGATTATGATTTTTTCAAAACCATTGCGATGTAGTTCGTCCAATGTTTCCTGTAACATTTTCCATATCAGTTCGGGTGAATACGAAATAGTGCCTGGCTGATGACGGGCCTCGTTTATCTGGCTAAAATAATACCACGGAAAAACAACTATATATTCCTGTTCGGCAGCCCTAAGTGAATATTCGCGCGACAAATAAAGATCGGTACCCAATGGCAATTGCGCACCATGTTTTTCCATTACGCCAATAGGAATAATGCAGGTTTTTGTACTCTTTTCAACAGCTTTAATAAAATCAGGAGCGGTTAATTCTTCCAGACGGTATGATAGCTCCTGTGCAGAAACAAAAGAAGTGATTGCCAATAACAATAATGTTACTATTTTTCTCATAGGTTTTAGGTTTTAGTTAATATTTCCATAAATATAGATTCTTGGAAACATTTTCCCAACGATTTCCTAATTTTATACATAAACTTACAACATGCCAGTAGTAATCGCACATAGTCATTTAAATCCGGGTGGTGTTACCAGGATTATAGAATCGCAAATAGAAAGCCTGCAAGGCGAAGAGATAAAAGTTTTGGTGGGCTCCTGCCCTGATGCCGATAAAATAACATCGAAAAATGCAGAACTTCATATTCTTCCGGAGCTGAATTATTTGGAGCGCCGGCAATATACCGAAGAGGAAGCAAAAGAGCTATTGCATAAAGTTCATCGAGACATTAGAGAACACCTCACAGCCGATACCGTTTTACATTTTCACAACCTGAATCTCGGAAAAAACCCAATTGTTACCTATGCGGTTTATTTGCTCGCAAAAGAAGGTGTAAAGGTATTTAACCACGCTCACGATTTTGCCGAAGACCGCCCCAGCAATTATTCATTTCTGGAAGAAATTATCTATGACATTTTTCTTCAGGATATCAACGAGGTGTTGTATCCGAAGTTGCCCAACTATCATTTTGGGGTGCTGAATTCCTTTGACTTTGACCGATTAAAAGAACTCGGCGTAACCGAAGACCGTCTTGAATGGCTTCCTAACCCGGTAACGTTTAACACTTCTGATGATTTACCCGAAAAAGCGGTTGCCAAACAAGCCGTTTGTGATGAGTTGAATATTGATGCCAACAAACTTTTGGTAACTTACCCGGTACGTGTAATTCAACGAAAAAATATCGGCGAATTTATACTGCTCTCCATTTTATTCCGTCACCGGGCTAATTTTGCGGTAACTCAACCTCCCCAAAATCCGGTAGAGATAGAAATGTACAACCAGTGGACTAAATTCTGTGAAGAGAATGGGATTGACATTGTGTTTGAAGCCGGAAAAAAAGTAAACTTCGAGAGCTTACTGCGAGGCAGCGATTTCTGCATCACCACAAGTTATAAAGAAGGTTTTGGAATGGTATATCTTGAGCCCTGGTTGCTGGATACACCTGTGGTAGGCCGCGATATTGATTTTATCACCCGCGATTTTAAGGACGATGGTTTTAGCTTCCCCACGCTCTACTACAAATTAAATATTCCCGGAATTAAAACCGATTTCAAAGATCTGAACTTAAAAATGCAGATGGAGATCATCCTTGGAGTTATTAACGAAAAGATAGAAAAACACAAACTGTTTGAACAAAATCCCATTTTAAACACTTTGTTTAGTGACGTAAAGTCACATATTACAGAAAAAAACAAGACAATCATCAAAAACAACTATTCGCTGCAAGGATATGGAATTAAACTTCAGAAACGATATAAAAAAATGGTTGGATAGTTCGGAGAAACTGCAACCCATCCCAACCACTTTTTGCCCTAATTTAAAACCCGATACGAATGAAAAAATTAAGGCCGTAATTTTCGATATCTATGGCACCTTGCTTATTTCTTCGTCGGGCGATATCGATCAGGCTTCGCTAAATAAAGATAATATGCGAGCCGCCATGGAAGCCGGAGGATTCGATTTATCGGGTTGCAAGGAAGCTACCTGCAGCTTTCTGCTCGATCAGTTACAAGTGCAGGTTAAAAGGCAACATGAAGAGCTAAAAGCAGAAGGCCATTCCTACCCCGATGTTGATATTTTTAAGGTTTGGCAAAACATGTTCGAAGCAGCCGAAAACAAAGGGTTATTAAAACTAAGAGGTAAGGAATCGTGGGCCGACACTATAATGGTTTTCGAACTATTGAGCAACCGCGTTTACCCCATGCCGGGAATGAAAGAAGTACTGATGGAAATAAAAAAGATGGGCTTGCCGATAGGCATTGTTTCCAATGCGCAGTTCTACACGCCCATTATCATGAACTATTTTCTAACCGGTGAATTTTCAACCGATCAGCATATCGATCTTTTTGAGGAAGACCTTTCGGTATACTCGTTTAAGGAATTACGGGCAAAACCCGATACGGCTTTGTTTGAAAAGTTTATTCCGGTATTGAACAGCAAATACAATATCGAAACATCGGAAACCATTTTTGTGGGCAACGACATGCTGAAAGACGTGTACACCGCAACAAAAGCTGGTTTGCGAACCGTTCTTTTTGCCGGCGACGAACGTTCGCTGCGCCTACGTGAAGAAGACGTTCGCGTTAAAGGAATGTTCCCCGATTTTATTATCAACGATTTAAAACAACTATTGAAAATTATAGGATGAAGCTAAACGAATTACGCGTAGGAATTATTCATTCCCTAATTGGTAAAAACGATGGTGTTTCCATTGTTATCGACCAAACAGTTGAAGCCATGTCGGAACACCTCGACATAAACATTGGTAACTTTTTCTTTTTGGCCGCGCACTCATCGCCACGTTTTAATGCGCAAACCAACGATGTATTCTGGCACAAAAGCGAGGCGCATAAAACCATTCTGAATAATTTCAATAACCCCGATACCGAGGGCCTTGATGAATTGATTCATGAAAATGCCTTGTATGCAAAAAAGGTAATTCAGGAATGGGTTGATGAAAACGATATCGATCTGATTATTGCGCACAATACATCGCATCCTTATAATTTCATAACAGCAGTCGGTTTAGGTTATTACATTGAAGAATTACGTGCCGAAGGAATTATCTGGCCGAAATTAATGGTTTGGTGGCACGACTCATATTTTGAGCGCGATATATTTTCGAATCCCAATGAAGTGATTCAGAAATATTTAAAATACCTGCCGGGAGTTACCTTTGTAAATTCGATTGCCTTTATCAATAAACAGCAAATCGATTTGGGAAAAAGGCTTTTCGAACAACACAATGCCAGTAAACTAGAGAAATTCTTTAAGTTGCGAACAACGGTTGTTCCTAACACCTGCGAAATTCCATGGGATTGGGAAGATATTAATCCCGCAACCGAAAAGCTCATTTGCCCGGCTCAAGACAATTACAACGACTCATTTTTTAAAGACATCGGGCTGGTACAGCAAGTTGAAAGCCGTGGTTTTACTATAGATGAAACCGTAATTCTGTTACAGCACACCCGCGTTGTTCCGCGAAAGAAAATCGAGCTGGCCATCGATCTGGCTTTTGAGCTGGAAAAGAAATTCACTAAAAACCGCGAGAAAAAATGTGTTGCCGTAATTGTTAGTGGTCATTCGGGCGACGAGCAAAACCAGTACCTGAATAATCTGTACGTACATTACACCGAACTATGCAAGGCAAATCCGGACAGTAATGTGGTGTTGATATTTGGCGAACACAACATTCTTTCTCATCGCGATATTATTGTGGACAGGAAGTTCTACAAATTTGCTGAAGTACCTTCTATTGTGGCTGCTCATGGCGGAATTGGAACTTATTTCAGCGATGTGGAAGGTTTTGGTAATAACCTGCTGGAAATGATGTCGTACGGATTACCGGCGGTAATCAATAAATACGAGGTTTACAAAGAAGAAATTGAGCAATACGGTTTTGACCTTCCTGCGATTGACGGTGGCGGAGTAACTGATGAACTGGTTGATTCGGCCTACCGCCTGCTTACCGATATTTCGTACCGTAACCAGGTGGTAATGCACAACCTTAAAGTGCTAAAGGAAAAACTCGATCATAAAATAATTGCTGATAAACTCGAACCAATTATAAAAAGTATGTACATGCGCGAATTATAATACGAAAGGTGCATGTTAATTATTCGGCCTAACATTCCATTTGAAAACAGATGGGGAACTTTTAAAACAAATGTTTTTTTATATTTAAAAGGTTGCCGGAAAGACGGCACCATGCATCAGTTATTTGACACACTAAAAAAGTAGAAAATGGGAGATTTTTATCAAAATGGATTTGTAGCAACACTGCATAATTTACGTGCCAGACCTTATGAGGAGCTGGAACAAAAATTGGAAAAATTTAGTAAGAAACGTCCCATTGGATTGATCATTCCCTCCTTGTATTCAGAGCTTTCCCGTCAGGCATTAAAAGATATTGTATCGATTTTAAAAGGGATACCTTACGTTTCAGAGATCGTGATTGGACTGGATCGTGCTGATGATTATGAATACAAAAATGCACTGGAGTTTTTTGCAGAGTTACCACAGCATCACCGTGTTTTATGGAACGACGGCCCGCGCATGCAGGAATTCAAAAAGAAACTGGCTTCGAAGAATATCGTTACTACCGTTCCCGGGAAAGGACGAAATGTGTGGTTTTGTTTTGGTTACATGATTGCATCCAACCGATCAGAAGCGATTGCGCTGCACGATGCCGACATTATTACCTACAATCGCGAAATGCTGGCTCGATTGGTTTACCCTGTTGCCGATCCGTCGTTCAATTTCAAATACTGCAAAGGCTACTATTTCAGAACCGATGACGAAAAGTTACATGGCCGGGCAGTACGTTTGCTCGTTACGCCGCTTTTAAGAACCTTGAAAAAACTTCTTGGTCACCATACTTACCTGGAGTATCTCGATAGTTTCAGATATCCGCTGGCCGGCGAATTCTCAATGCGTGCCGATATTATCAAAACCATTCGTATTCCGTACGACTGGGGCCTTGAAATTGGCATTTTAAATGAGGTGGAACGTAATAACTCATTCAACCGAATTTGCCAGGTTGAAATTGCCGATCGTTACGACCACAAACATCAATCCTTATCAGCAGAAGATGCCGAAAAAGGACTTTCAAAAATGAGCCGTGATGTTTCACGGGCTATTTTTGCCAAACTGGCATCTGATGGTGTAACCTTAAGCCCCGAGTTTTTCAGAACACTGAAAGCTACCTATTACCGTATTGCGCTGGAGTTTGTTGAATTGTATAAAGCCGATGCTGCAATGAACGGTCTGTCATACGATTTCCATAAAGAAGAGGAAGTAATCGACCTGTTTGTAAAAAACGTTTATCAATCCGGCATTCAGTTTCTGGAAAACCCGGACAACGTACCACTTATGCCAAGTTGGAAACGTGTTCAGAGCGCATTCCCGGGTATTCTAGAAGAGTTTCATGAGATAGTAGAAGCAGATAACAAAATCATTTAAAAACCTGAAGAAATATGATTAATCCCGATACTTCTTTTATAAAAAAAATTGAAAATCGGCTAAAGTTTATCTACAAGGATAGTTATGAGAAATCAATTCTTTCCGATCTGATACGTGTTATTTCAACCTACCGGATAAACTCATCGAAAGGGCAGAAATGGAACGAAAAGGATGTGGTTTTAATCACCTACGGCGACAGTATAAAAACAGCTAATGAAGCTCCGTTGCAAACGCTGCGTACTTTTTTAAACGAAAAGCTGAACGAACAATTAACCGTTGTTCATATTCTACCTTTTTCCCCATACAGCAGCGACGATGGATTTTCGGTGATCGATTTCAGACAAGTGAATCCCGAACTGGGCGACTGGCGCGATATTGAAGACCTGACAAAAGATTACGACCTGATGGCCGATTTGGTTATCAATCATGCATCGAGCAAAAGTCAGTGGTTTAAAAACTTTTTAAAGCAGCACGGTAGTGGTAAAGACTATTTTATTACCGAAGATCCGGAAACAGATCTTTCGCAGGTTACTCGTCCGCGCAGCACACCACTTTTAACGCCTTACGAAACAGCAAACGGCATTAAACATGTTTGGACAACTTTTAGTGACGATCAGGTGGATCTGAATTTCTCAAACCCGGATCTGCTGGTTGAAATGATGGACATCCTGCTTGGCTACATCGACAAAGGCGCACGTATTATTCGCCTTGATGCAATAGCGTTTTTGTGGAAAGTAGTTGGCACAACTTGTTTGCATTTGCCGGAAACACACGAAGTGGTAAAATTAATGCGCGATGTTGCCGAGTTTATTAATCCGAATACCATAATATTGACAGAGACCAATGTGCCCAACAAAGAAAACCTGAGCTATTTTGGCGATGGCGACGAAGCACATATGGTTTACCAGTTCAGTCTCCCTCCTCTTTTGTTGCACGCGTTACATACGGGTAATTCAAGTTATTTATCGACCTGGGCAAAAAGTCTCCCGCAACTGAAGGGTGATAAAACCTTTTTCAATTTTACAGCTTCGCACGACGGTATTGGTGTTCGTCCGCTGGAAGGACTTTTACCCGACGACGAGAAGAACGCTTTGGTGGAAAATATGAAAGGTTTTGGCGGTAGGATAAACTACAAATCCAACCCCGATGGCAGCCAAAGTCCTTACGAATTAAACATCACCTATTTTGATGCACTTAAAGGCACACACAAGGGCGAAGACAGCTTGCAGGCGGAACGATTCCTGGCTTCGCAGATTTGTATGATGAGTTTGGCAGGTGTACCGGCATTTTACATTCACAGTTTAACAGCAACGCCAAATTATTACGAGGGCGTGGAAAAAACGCAACACAACCGTACCATAAACCGCCGCAAATGGCAGCTTGATGAATTGCAGAATGTTCTGAGTGGTGATACCCCACAGAAAAAAGTATTTGAAGCATTACAAGAACTTATTCTGATACGTAAAAAGCAAGAGGCGTTTCATCCAAATGCCATTCAGGAAATACTGGATTTCGGAACCGATTTGTTTGTTCTGAAACGTGAGGCAAAAGATCAACAAATATTGGTGATTATCAATCTCAGCGATGAAGAAAAGGAAATTGATATTCCGGATGGGTTTACTTTTGATTTGATCTCAGATTCAGCAGTTGATTCAGGCACACTAACAGCTTACCAGTGTTTATGGTTGGTTAAAAGCTAAAACTCTGTTTTGACGTAATAGTTTCCATCATCGATATATCAAAAAAAGGCCACCAAAATTTGGTAGCCTTTCACTTTTATTAATTGTTGCTCAGTATTATTCAGTTTCCACTTCAGCTTCTGGTTTTACTGTTGTTTTTTTCCAGTCATCGCTGTTGGCGAATTTCCAGGTATTCAGGAATCCAACTTTAATAATGTTCTGCATTTTCTCCCAGTTAATTTTGTTCAACTCATCGGATGGTTGATGATAATCGGGGTGCATAGCTGCCATAAAGTAGAAGATCGGAATGTCTTCTTCAGCAAATGGTGCATGATCGCTACCACCACCGGGACGCTCCGACGGACGCAACTCTAGATTCAGATTAATATCAAAATCTTCAATATTCTTTTTGGTGATTTCGCCAATTACAGTGTTTGCTTCCGTATAAACCATGTGTGCCTGGTTGCCCAAAGTATCGCCTTCAGGATTTCTTGCAATCATATCATAGTTCAAATTCAGCACCACATTCATATCCTTTTCTTTTGCGTCGCGAACAAAATAATTTGATCCGAACAACCCCTTCTCTTCGCCCGTCCAGGCTGCGAATACAATCGATTTTTCAGGTTTTTTACCGGTAGCCATAAAAGCCTTGGCAATTTCCATAACACCAACCGTACCCGACGCATTATCGTCGGCTCCGTTGTAAATAATGCCATCCACTTTACCCAAATGATCGTAGTGCCCGCCAACAACAATAAACTCATCTTTGTTTTCGCCTTCGATATATCCCACTACATTTCGGGCATTTACAACTTTTGAATTAACAGTCGTTTTGAAAGCCACCGATTTTCCGCTAAGAACTTTCGATGCAGGTTCAAAATCAGTAGCCGCCTGCTCTTCAAATTTTTCAATATCAATGCCCGATCCCGACAAAATTTCGTTCACAACACGTGACGAAACCGTAAAAGTTGACAAGTTTCCACCAATTTCTTTTCCGGGTAACGACATTCTGTTTCCATAATACGGGTTTGGTCGTTTATCACTTTCGTTAAAACCACCATTATCTCTGTAAACGTTGTTTTCTGCCCATCCCATCATTGGGTTTGCATCCGGGCTTATGTAGATTACTGCCAAAGCACCTGCATCCTGTAAATCCTTCATTTTATCACGCTCGAGGTAATATTCTGCGTAACGTCCTTCAGGTTTATACTTTTTGTATGCAGTAGATGTCGTGTCTTTATGGCCCGGATACCCCTGCAGAATAACAGCAATCTTACCCTCAACATCAATTTTTTTCAAATCATCGTAGGTTTTATCTTCGTCAGAGTAGCCATAACCGGCAAAAACCAGCGGAGCCTGAACTTTTTGACCAACCGTTCCCGTTTGCACATAAAAATCGGTTTTAAAACCAAAATCCATCGAACTTTCGCTTCCCGGTTTGCTGGTAACAACCGAAAACAACTGCTCATCCCCGGGTTCATATTCTATGAGGCCAAAATTCTGAAAATAAGTATGGTACAGTTCAGGTCTTGCTCCGGCCATACGTTCACTTCGCGAAGGTTGCGTATAGGCTACATCGCCAAATGGCTGAACTCCATAGGTTTGAAACATCGATGCAATGTAATCGGCAGCCAAATAAGCGCCTTTTGTTCCTACCGCGCGGCCTTCGGTCCAGTCGGATGCCAGAAACTCCAGTTGTCCTTTTATCGACTCCATGGTGATAGCCTCCAGACCTTTTTCAACCTCATTTTGGGCAAATAATAAATGCCCCGAAATAAACAGAACAAAGAATAAAGAAATTTTTTTCATGCGATTCAAATTGTTTTTTTATGGTTTTACAAAATGGGCTATTCTGGCAGATTATCACCTTTTGGTTATCATTTCAGAAGCACCGTTTTTTTATATATCCTGTAGATATGTATTAAATATTTTGTTGCAATTAAATTAATAGGTATATAAACGTCCTAATAATTACTAGTTCAACTTATTTAAAATTTATAATTATCTTGTCAATTATCAAACGAAACATACACAATGAAGCCTTATAAATCTCAAATTGACAAATAAAATGGGATATAAATAACATTTCGTCAATACAATAATAACAAATAATTGCTTTTAGAAACTAAACATTTGTCATGATTTCATAAGTTGTACTTCTCGGTTGATTGCGTGTTTTTTGATACCGGAAATAAACTGCGTATAACATTTAGTCATCCGTAATCGTATTGTTGGATACAGTTTTTTTTCATTTCCACTCAACTAACTTAAAATAACTGCCATGGAAAATACCATACATTTAAACGGGATTGTTATCAAACATGAAAAACTCGTTCAGATAGCATTAAGCACACCAAACAATGTTTATATCGCTGAAGCCTCCAGTCCGTATGCCGATTATTACGGGCACTCCCCACGAACAGCCACTCCAAATTCAATCTTTCTTTTCACCAAAAAATTTTATTTCCTTGAACAATTGATGTGTTACTCACCGAGTATTGAAAAGTGCCTGTTTGAACGTATAAATCTTGCCAGTGCAATTGTTGAATCGGGTGATAAACAATTCCCGGCAATACGTGTAAAAGACTTTCCGGATTACAGCCAGTTGGTAAAATTGCAAAAGTGTTTCAGCGAAAAAAATGTGCACCTCGTTGAAAAAATCTACCTGGAGGAAGAGGTGAAAACGATTGTAAGCAAAGTTTTTGTTTTAAAAGAATTGGAGCCCGATTTTTTTATCGACCAGGTAGAAGAGCACAAAGGATATTTTATTGTTGACCGGCATTTTGAATCGGAAGAATTTCAACAAGCAATTACACAAATCCGGTATAACGGTGTTTGCAAACTTTTTGATGCCGAACGGGGCGTGCTTTTCAACAATGGTAAACTCATTCACATTGTGCGCATTTTCTCGGAAGCTATGGACCTGGATATGCTAAAATGTATACGAAAAGAATTTGTAAAGCTGTAAGAATTATCTGATCATAAAAAAGCCCGGCAGTTTAATATTACCGGGCTTTGTGCGTTATTGCATGGACTCTATTTCCTGTAGTTTTGCTTTCACCTCTGCGTCATCCGATCTTAATTCCAACGCTTTTCGGTAGTAGAAACGGGCCACATTATAATCTCCTGCCTCGAAAGCAATGTTGGCCGTTGTTTTAAAGTTCTCAAACTGCTGCTGGCTCTGCCCTGCAACACGCTCGGCTACACGACGTTCAATTTCACGTAGCTGCTCTTTCGGATAGTTTTCATTATCCTTTTGCGACAATGCCTGATTGTACCAACCTCTGGCCACTGCCAGCTCGTTATTTCTGAAACTTTCATCTGCCAGATCGATAAAACGCTGGTATTCGCGGTCGCGTTCACTCATCATCATTTCGCCCAGTATCCGGTTAATTTCGGCAATACGCCGTGGCGGGTAAGTCTCTTCCGGTTTCAGATCTTTAGCTTTATAATACCAGGCTCTCGACACGTTGTACTGCTCAATATCAAAAGAACCATCGGCCTTTTTAATGATCTGATCATAGAGTGCATTTAAACCCGATTCTTCCAGAATCCGCTGTTCATCCAACTCCTCTTCCAGTTGTGCAATCTGATTTCTCCTTCTGGCCAGATCCTCGGCATTAGCTTGTTCCTGCGCAATTTGCTGGCGTTCGTTTTCGCGAATTGCATCGATTTTCCGGATTTGCTCTTTCGGATATTCTTCATCCGGTTTTACCCCTAAAGCAATCTCATATTGCAGACGTGCATCGTCGTACGACTGTGTTCTGAAATGACCGTCGGCCACAACAATTACACTTCTGTATTTTTCGTCGATAGCCCGTTGCTCTAAAATCCTATCTATTTCCGCAATTTTATCTTTCGGATACGTTTCTTCAGGTTTTAATGCCAGCGCTTCGGTGTAATTTTGTTTTGATGGCGTGAAACTATTTGCAGAGAAGAAACGGTCGGCCTGCATAATCAAATTCGCGTATTTCCTGTCTAACTCTTCCTTCTCTGCCTGCGCAGACGCTAACTCTCTTAAAATCCGGTCGATCTCATCGATACGTTGCGGCGGATACAATTCTTCCGGTTTTATATCCTGAGCTGCGCGGTATTCATTGCGCGATTCTTCGTAATTCTCAGCAGTAAACAGTTCATCTGCACGGGCAATGGCATCGTTGTAGTTTTTATTTTTTTCGGCCTGGATAGCTGCCAAACGCGCTGCTTCGGCTTCTGCTTCTTCCCTTGCAATACGTTCTCTTGTAATTACAATCGAATCGATTTTGGCCAGCTGTTCATCGGGGTAAGTTTCGTCTGCCTTGGCTTGTTTTGCTGTATTGTAAGCTGCAATGGCTGCCTCCCAACTTTCACCACGGAATTCGCGGTCAGCTTCGGCAACGGCATCT
>NZ_JBFHGM010000076.1:0-18305 GCF_041583095.1 Draconibacterium sp. | reverse complement strand
TATTTATTCTTATGCATTTGCTAATCTGTTTATGAATAGCGAAAATGCAAATTGAAATCCGTTTAATCGAAAATCGCCTGCAACTAACTAAATTTCAATATTTTCAAAGAACATTATTAGATTTTAATGGGACAGCAATGAAATTCATTCTTAAATTAACAAATGTCCTTCATTCGTATGCTACTTAAGAATGAAATACTAAACGCTAATTAAGGATTGAGCTCCTTAACGACTAAAAATTATAATTTTAGATTATAGAAGGATTAAAATTGGGGTATTTTTATTAAAACTTGATTTCACATTAGAAGTAATTTCACTTCACTCCTTTTTCAAAAATGAAATTTGACATTGTTGATATTTCTCGCAAAATTATCTATTTTTATAATAATAGGTAACGTTCTTTAAAAGTGACCGATACGGTGACCTGCAAAATTCAGAACAAAGTAAATCATTGATACAAAGGCATAACTGGGATGGCATTCAAATCCTGTCATCCCGACTCATAAAAAGCTTGATAATCATAGATTATTGAGCTTTTTCTTTTTATAAGCTTTTCTGAATTTGCTTAAATCACCTTATTTTGTTCGTTCAGAGAGAATATCGTTACACTTCCTCCGCCAGCATAAATTCAATTCCATGCATTAGCCCATCCAGCTCGGCAAGGCCTTTTAAACGTCCTATTAGCGGATATCCGGGGTTGTAATTGTATTTGTAATCGTCCATAATCCGGATACCATGATCGGGGCGTACAGGCATTTTAACATCGCTTCTGCCTTCTTGTATTCTGCGCTTCTGCTCTTTTATCAGGGCGTACATTATTTTCATCATATTCTGCGAACCGGTTAAATGCCCCGATTCGTAAAAACTGCCATCATCAAGCAGCAGGGTATTTCGTAAATGCACAAAATGAATACGGTCGCGTGTTTTTTCAATCACTTCCAGCAAGTCGTTTTCTTTTCGTGCCGAGAGTGATCCGGCGCAAAAAGTTACTCCATTGTTTGGCGAAGTATTGGCTTCAAAAAGCCACTCGTAATCCTCTAACTGGCCAATAATACGTGGTAATCCCAATACCGGAAACGGCGGATCGTCGGGATGGATGGCCAGTTTTACTCCGGCTTCTTCAGCAACCGGAATTACATCGTCGAGAAAAGCTTTTAAATTGTTTCGCAGCTGCTGTTTCCCAATGCTTTTGTAACGGTCGATAAACTCCAGGAAAAGACCTTTCGGGTTGGCCACTGAACCATCAATCACACCATCGATAAATCCCTGTGTGACTACAATAATATTGTAGGCCAGTTCTTCTGCTTCCTGTTCCGTCATTTTTTCGAAAACCGCTTTGGCTTTTTCAACAATTTCGGCCGGATAATCATTCTCGGCACCCGGACGTTTTAGTATAAAAACATCGAAAGCCACAAAAGTGGGAAAATCAAAATACATCGATTCACCGCCATTTTTCAGTTTGAAATGCAGATCGGTTCGTGCCCAATCCAAAACCGGCATAAAATTATAGCAAATGGTATCGATGCCACATTCGCCAAGGTTTCGCACCGATTGCTGGTAATTGGCAATTAAACGTTCGCGATTGTTCGAACAGATTTTTATGCCCTCCGAAACCGGAAGACTCTCCACAACACTCCAGCGCATGCCTCGTTTTTCGATGGCTGTTTTTACCTTCATAATTTCGTCAACCGGCCAAACTTCACCATTGGGAATGTGATGCAGTGCGGTAACCACTCCTTCCACTCCCATTTGTTGCAAATCATCGAGCGTTACCAAATCTTTCTCTCCAAACCAACGCCACGTTTTTTCTAAAGCCATTTTCCTTCTATTTACTTTTATTGAACAAACTTCGAAACTGAAAAATATTTCTCGCAAATCATGTGGATTTGCGCCAATAAATTAGCTGAACGTTTTATTACATGCGCAAAATCTGCAAGCAGCTTTCCGCACATTAAAAATAACGAAAGTGGCAATACCCAAACAGGTATACCACTTTCGTTTTATTAATTACTTAAACAAATTAAATAGGATCGGGTTTAATTTTTAAACACCGCTAAACGAGCTAAAACCACCATCAACAGGAAGAATTACACCCGTGATGAAAGATGCCGCATCGGAGCACAGAAACTGCACTGCGCCGTTTAGTTCTTTTATATCGCCAAAACGCCCCATTGGAGTGCGGGCCAGAACTTTTTTGCTTCGTTCGGTGTACGATCCGTCAGGATTGATCAGCACATTACGGTTCTGGTCGCCAATAAAGAAGCCTGGAGCAATTGAATTTACCCGTATTTTTTCGTTAAACTTTGTGGCCATCTCCATCGCCATCCACTGCGTAAAAATATTAATACCGGTTTTTGATACCGAATAACCAAGAACACGTGAAATGGCCGAATAAGTGGCCATCGACGATATGGTGATGATACTGCCTTCTCCTCTTTTTGCCATTGCTTCGCCAAAAACAAGACTAGGAAAAACAGTGCCGTTTAAGTTCAGATCCGTTACTTTCTGAAAGTCGTCAATCTTCATATCGAACACTGTTTGTTGTTCGGTTAAGGTGGCTCCGGGCATATTTCCCCCAGCCGCGTTAATCAATATATCAATCTTGCCCCATTTTTCAAGCAATAACTCCCTGGTTTTCTTTAGGTCTTCAATATCAAGAACACTTGAAACAAATCCAAGAACTTCTCCACCTTTTTTTTGTAACTCATCAACACGGTTATCAACCTGTTCTTTTCGAATATCAAGAATGGCTACTCTTACTCCGGCAGCCACCAAACTTTGTGCAATGCTCCCTCCAAGAACACCGCCTCCACCTGTAACTACTGCTACTTTTCCTTCTAAATCAAACATTTTTTATCTCTCCTTTTACCATTGTTTATTCTACCAAAATGGACACCAGATAAGGGTTGAAAATTGGTATAATTAATTTTAAGGACACAAAAATAGAATGCAATACAAAACAAACGTGACTCGAAATTTGCATACAATGATACTTTCTTAGCCTCAAACTACAATAACACACATCTGAAAAATGATCTTTTCTATTTCGCCGTGCCTTCAATGGTAATTATCTTCCCTTCAGCATCATACTCCATTTCCACAACTTTCAAGCTGCGTAACCAGGTTTTGCCATTTGAAGGTACACAATCGTGATGGAACAGGTACCATTTGCCCTTAAATTCAACAATTGAATGGTGTGTTGTCCAGCCTAAAACCGGCGTTAAAATTACACCCTGATAGGTAAACGGACCATAAGGATTGTCGCCAACTGCATAGCACAATTTGTGTGTGTTACCGGTTGAATACGAAAAGTAGTATTTACCGTTGTATTTGTGCATCCATGAGGCTTCGAAAAAACGTCGGTCGTGATCGCCTGCTTTTAGCGGCTCTCCGTTTTCATCCAAAATAACCAGTGCTTTTGGTTCTTCGCCAAATTCCAGCATATCGTCGCTTAGTTTAGCAATACGTGCCGGAAGAGCCTGCTCATCATCTCCAGGTTCATGGCCACACTCAATAGCTTTGTTATTGCGGTAGCGCTGCAACTGACCACCCCAAAGGCCACCAAAATACATGTAATGGCTACCATCTTCATCTTCAAAAACACAAGGATCGATGGAATAACTTCCTTTCATCGGCGCCTCCTGCGGCACAAATGGCCCTTCAGGTTTATCGCTGATAGCCACACCAATGCGGAAAATATCAGTTTGGTCTTTCAACGGAAAATAGAGGTAATACTTTCCGTTTTTACAGGCACAGTCGCTATCCCACAACTGGCGTCCGGCCCAGGCAATGTCTTTCACATCCAACACATTTCCGTGATCGGTTACCTCTCCATCAATATCGTCCATTGAAAAAACGTGGTAATCGCGCATATCAAAATGATCGCCGTTGTCGTTCTCAGGAATGCCCGATTCCACATCGTGCGACGGGTAAATGTAGATTTTTCCGTTAAAAACATGTGCTGCCGGATCGGCGGTATAAAGGTTGTCAACAAGGTATCGTGCTTTCTTCATTTTCAATAAATTTTTCTTACCAATTATTCAATTTCTTCGTGTTAATTTAGCCAAAATTTCCGGGAGCCACACTATTGCGCAACCCCCGGAAAAACTAACTAACTAACTAACTAACTAACTAACTAACTAACTAACTAACTAACTTAATCTATATTTTCAGCTTTGTTTGCTTCTCCAATTAACTTTGCCACAATACTCTTTGGCTCATAGTTTCTGTCGAATAACAAAGGATAATCAGTACGTCCGCGAATTGGGAAATTGTTTTTCCACGATGTAGCATCAGAAACACCCCACATGGTTACTCGGGTAACTGCATCCGAATGTTTCAAAAACAGGCGGAAAAAGTCGAGCATGCGCTCATCCCACTCGTTCATTTTTTCTACCGGAACACCTTCTGTATAAGGATTCAGGCTTTGCTGATATTCAAAACTGGTTGCAATATCGGCACCAACATCCCTGCTACGGTTTGGTAAAATCGACATGTCAAGTTCAGTAACCATAACTTTCATTCCTTCGTTGGCATAAGCTACAATTGCGGCTTCATAATCCTCCAGTGAAGGGCTATCCATCCCAATGTGTCCCTGCATACCAATGCCGTCAATGCGGATTCCATCAGCTTTTAAATCACGTATCATCTGAACAATTGCATCGCGTTTACCAGGAAACCATTCGTTATAATCGTTGTAATACAATTCGGCATCGGGGTCGGCTTCATGTGCAAACTGGAAAGCCAGTTTAATAAAGTCGTCACCAACGATTTGCAGGAATTTGCTGTTTCGCATGCTGCCATCTTCCATAATGGCTTCGTTAACTACGTCCCAGCCTTTAATTTTACCTTTGTAACGGCCAACTACCGTGTAAATGTGTTCTTTCATGCGCTCAATCATCACTTCGCGCGAAACATCATTTCCTTCATCATCGGAAAAAAACCAGCGCGGAGCCTGCGAGTGCCAGATTAAACAATGTCCGGTTATAAATTTATCGTTTGCAACACCAAATTCTACAAACTGGTCAGGTAAATCAAAGTTGTATTCGTCTTTTCTTGGATGAATGGGGCCGCTTTTCATGCAGTTTTCGGCAACAATTGCCTGAAACTGATTTTTTATCACCTCAACTCCGGCTGAATCTCTTCCGGTAATTTGCCATTCGTTTAAAGCTGTACCAATATAAAATTTACCGGCAAAAGCGTCTTTTAAAGTTGGTGTTTTTTGCGACCGTGTTGTTCCGCTGTTGCACGACATCAAAAGGCCAGCTAACAGCACAATTAAAATAAATCCATTTCTATTTTTCATTTTTTATGGTATTATGGTTTGAAATATCTTTCTCCTACAAACAACTTGGTTGTAGTCCATCAGAGTCTTCTACTAATTAAATCTTCCTGAATCTGAACTTCTTTACTTTTATTGATTTCGTAGAAGAACAGTAAGGCAACTCCGATTAAAAACGGAATTGACGGGTAAATACTTACCAGCATTTTTGCTCCCTGTGCCACACTTTCGGGCTGAACCAGTTCCTGACCGGCCACCGCAGCATCTTTCGATACGTAGCCGTACAAACCAAGAATCCAGGTAACGATGGCACCACCAATGGCCAATCCGGCTTTTAAGCCCACCATCATTGCCGAAAAGATTATAGCTGTTGCGCGACGATTATTAACCCACTCTGAGTAATCCGCAACATCGGCAATCATTGCCCAAAGAATTGGTGTTGTTACACCATAGAAAAACATGTGTAATGCCTGTGCCATAAACATCATGCGAACATTCTCAGGTTTATAAAAGATGAAGGAGACAATAAACAGGGTAGCGATAAATAACGTTGTACCGAATACATCGCGTTTTCCGAATTTGTTGGCCAGCTTACTGGAAACGGCGATACCGATCATGGAGCAAATAATTCCTCCGGCGTTAAACAAACCAAACCCTGCCGATGCAATATCCGATCCAAAAAAGTTCATTCCCATGGCCGACAGCGAATCTAAAATCGGCTGAAGAAAACCTTGCAGTGCTGCCTCATCAACGTAATTATTAAAATAATAAACGTACGATCCACCTTTCATTGCCAGTGTTACAAAAACAAGAATAGTAAGTGTTAACATGATGATCCAGGGACGGTTTTTAAACAAATCGCCCAAATCGTCTTTTAAACTCGATTCCTGTTCCGGACTAGGAATTACACGTTCTTTAGTAGTAAAAAATGTGATCAGCAATAATACGGTACCAATGATTGCCATCCAGGTCATTACAGATTCAATTCCGGCTGCTTTATCGCCATCTCCCACATGCAAAATAATAGGCAACATAAATACCTGCACAAAAAACTGTGCAAACATTACGGCTGCAAAACGATATGAAGACAGACTGTTTCGCTCCGACATATCGGCGGTTAGCACGCCGCTTAATGCTGAATATGGCAGGTTACTTGCCGCATATGCCAACAACAAAAGCGTATACGTTCCGGCGGCATAAATCAGCTTCCCTTTGTACGAAAAATCGGGAGTTGTAAATGCCAGCAAAGCAATTACCCCAAGCGGAATAGCCGTAAACAAAATCCATGGGCGAAATTTCCCCCATCTTGAGCGTGTTCGGTCGGCCAGGGCTCCAATAATCGGGTTAAAGCCAAAAGCGGCAACCAGTCCTACCACAAGCATAATTACTGAGGCATGATCATTCTGCAGTCCATAAATATCGGTATAGAAAAAAGCAAGGAAAGTAACCAGGGTTTGAAACACGAGGTTGGCAGCCAGATCACCGAGGCTATATCCTATTTTTTCCAGTACAGAAACTTTCTGTGAGTTCGTTTTCATTTGATTTTTTATTAATTGATTTTTTTAATTTAGTCTTCGGTTGTAAAAGGCGATGCAGGCAGATCTTCTTTATTTTTTAAGTTTGATCCGGCCGGGTTTCCATCCCAGGCATAACGAACGGCCACCGGTTTTTTTACATTTCTGCTCCAAACCTTAACAGTATTTTTGCTCATCACCACGGCATTTGCCCATACAAACTCGCCATCCTCTCCTGCGATTTGGAATCCTTCGAGTTTACTGTTTGCAAATAATCCCAATCCTACAGACGAGAAAGTGAGCAAAATACTTCCATCTTCTGCTTTCATTGATTCGTAGAGCGGACCGGCACTAACTAGCTCATCATTTCCATATGCCACTCTTTCGGCTTCCAGAGCCAGACGACGAGCTACTTCTTTTTTGTTGAGCGGATGAATATCGTTCCATTCGCCAATATCAAAAGCTACTGCCATTCCGGTGTTTGGAAGTTCCAGTGCGCGGCGTTGTGCATCGCGGGTTTCGGCCCAGCCGTTTTCAACAGGCTGTTTATTCGGAAGCCCAAGATTTGCCAATTGCACAAACAGAAACGGCAAAGCTGGTTTCTCCAACTGGTCTCGCCAATCCACAATCAGGTCTTTAAATAACTGACGATATTGAAAGCCACGTCCGGCATTGGTTTCTCCCTGGTACCAGATCACTCCTTTAACGGTGTATTCTTTCATCGGATTAATCAGCGAATTGTACAAACCTCCCGGACGAAATCCAAGGCCTCCAAAATTTGTTCTCGGAGGATTTAACTCTGCTCCAATATGGTATTTCCAGTCGCCGGTAATATCGATCACTTCGTTTCGAACACGCACTTCGTATGGTTTTTCTTCTACAAAACCACCTCTTCCGCCCTGGTTAAATACACGCACCATTACTTTGTTTGTGCCGGCTTTCAGTACGCCTTCGGGAATGGTATAAATTCGTGGAGGATATTGGTAAGTAATGTTGCCCACAAAAGTTCCGTTTACAAAAGCCGAGTCGCTGTCGATAATACGCCCCAAGCGCAAAATGGCTTCTTCTCCGGCCAACGATTCATCCAATTCAAATTCTTTGTAAAACCATATTGAACCGTTCCAAAAGTTAACCCCTTTATCTGTCCAGTATCCCGGCAAAGAAATCTGCGGCCAGTCGGAAACATCCACATTATCTTTCGACCATTTTCCCGCTCCGGGATCATTTTTGTTTACTTCGGCGCCCCAATTGTATCTTTTTATTTCTCCATGCTCTTTAATGTAGGCTGCACTCATCGAGTCAATCTTTTCACCTTGCGCTAACCATTCGCCAAGGAATGGTGTTACTTTGTTTTTACTTAACCAGGCCTCAGCCGGCGAGCCGCCAATTGCCGTGCTGATTATACCCACCGGAACATCTTTAGATTGATGAATCTTGTCGGCAAAAAACCAGGCTACAGCCGAAAATTCCATGATATTTTCAGGCGTTGATGACAGCCACTTCCCATCGGGATAATCGGTTTTTTCGCTCTCGGCATTTTCGCGTGTTGAAGAACGGAAAAGGCGAATCTGGTCGGTATTTATTTTCAAAATCTCATCGGCATACAAATCCATTACCCGGCGCAGTTGCAGCTCCATATTCGACTGCCCCGAAGCCAACCAAACATCGCCAACGAGAATATCGTTTAGCACCACATCGTTTATGGTCATGGAATACGGACCACCGGCAGCCATTGCGTTTAGCTCAAGCTGCCAGTTTCCGTTCCTATCTGCCTTGGTTTTAAATATATCTCCTAAAAACTCTATTTCAATCTTTTCACCGGCATCAGCCCAGCCCCAAATAGTAACCGGCTCGTTACGCTGAAGGACCATTCCATTACTTACCAAACGTGGTAATTTTACAGCAGCGTTTAGTTCTCCGCAAAACAGGAAAAGGAGTAATAACCCTAAAAAACTGTACTGTATTCTCTTTCTGTTCATTCCTTAAAATTTAACTTGTTTACTTTCAGGTGCTCCCAGATAACTGCGTTTCAAACCTCCGGTGTCTATCTGTATTTTTTGCAAAACTATTCCAGGCTCCTGTACTCGAATCCGCAGCCGGTGAAGTCCGGCGTTCTTAATGGTGTGCTGTGTTATGGTTTCATTTATCCGTACTGCCTGCCATCTCCCTAATTCGCCCCGATAAGCCCCATTTGTATTTACTATTTGTTCTTCTCCACCATCAACAGAGATGGCATAACGTAATCCTTTATTGGCATTAAAATTTAATGTAGTGGATAACATTACATTCACATCAAAATCTCCCACCGACTCGAATTGAACTGCATACTCGAGGTAAACAGAATCAGTGCTTTGCGGATATTCATTTTGTGGGAAAGTGGTAATACCCGATTCGGTTTTTCCAAGATCAGGAATTACTTCCCAGCGTATTTTGTCTGTCCCTTTTGCCAACTGATAATTGGCCGCTTCAATAGAAACATAACCGTCGGCTTCCTGAAAGGCTAACTCCGAACGATCTGTTTCCGGTACTTCAACCCTTACAACCTTTGGCATAATACTTCGGCGGGGTTCGGCCCAGGTTCTGTATCCAATACGAATTTGATCCATTTGGTGATTCCATTTTCCACCCGCAATTTGCTGGTTGTAATGCACCGTAAACAACGAATCACGATCAAAACACTTCTTTGCCACATCGGCCCAATAATTGGCCTCAGGATCATTAGCCTCGGCAAGCTGGTTATTTTTTGCAACCGCATAATACATCTCGTACAAATTCGAGGTGGCATTGGTAGGGAAAAGCACCAGTTGGTCAAATGCATCTTTATACTCGTTTGGAATAAAATTATACAAACGTAAGGCATCGAGCGTAAGATCGCGGTAATCATTCCGAACCCGTTCAAACTCGCTGTAGTTTTCCAGGCTGAAAGTTCTGGCATTAAGCAATTCCGGTGTTACCCGGTGGTTATATTTTGTATACAGATTAAGGATGCGGGCAGCTTCTTCGGCATATTTCTCGCCAAACTGTTCAGCAGACCAGTCAACAATGTATTGATGCAGGTTGTTTGCATTAAACGCTGTAGGATCCCAGGCCATATCCATGAAGAAACTTATCGGATATTCCATGGGCTTTAAATCGCCTACATTTAACACCCAAATACGATCAACGCCATGTGCATAGGTCAGGTTCATTTGCTCCCAAATTCGCTGAATCTGACTAACGTTGATCCACTTGTAAGAGCGAGGCCCGCCAACATAATCAACATGGTAATACATGCCATAACCACCTTTACGTTCCGGAGCATTAATATCGGGTAGTTTGCGTACATTCCCCCAGTTATCGTCGCAAAGCAACAAGGTAACATCATCAGGAACACGCATACCGCTATCGTAATAATCCTGTACTTCCTTATAGAGTGCCCAAACCTGTGGTGTTTCTTCCGGCTTTTTTCCTGTAACTTCACTGATAATTTCACGCTGGTCTTTTACAATCTTTTCCAAAAGGGCAATGTTTGTTCCTTCTTCCATGGCTTCGTCGCCATCGCCACGCATTGCAATGGTTACAACCGTTTCGTAATCCTTGTTCCGCTCCATCCCCTTTCGCCAAAAATCTTGCAATTCATCGGCATTTTTACTGTAATCCCAGGGGCCGGAACCATAACGATGCCATTCGGCCTGAGCCCTTCCCATCGGTTCGTGATGCGAGGTACTCATAACAATTCCAAGTTTATCAGCTAAAGGGCCGTTCTCCGGATCATCGTCGAAGAATGCTTTGCCCCACATTGCAGACCAATGAAAATTTCCACGTTGACGAAGAATTAACTCAAAAACTTTTTCATAAAATTCATGGTTGAACCCTCCAAATTTTTCGCGAACCCAATTCCCAAGAGCCGGCTCTTCATCGTTTAGGAAAATACCACGGTATTTAACTTTTGGAGATTCGGTTACCCAACGTCCGGCTTTTATGTACAACGCTTCCTTTTTTTCTACCGGAACATCGGCCCACCAATACCAGGGAGAAACACCCATTTCGCGCGACAGGTTGAGCATGGCGTAAATCGTTCCACGTTTGTCGCTTCCCGCTAAAACCAATGCTTTTTTTACCCCCGGAAACGGATTTTCAACCACTTGGGTTAAACTACGTTCCCACTGACCTTCAATATCAGACGTAACAATTTTTCCGGAACGAATTAATTGGTCGATCAATTCGTTTTTACCCAATGTTCCTACCAAAATTATTTCTTCAGGCAAGGATGCATCTGCAGCTATAATTGCAGGGCTGTGGCCGCTTACCAGGTTTATATCGTTTACAAACCATTCTGCTACTGTTTTTACGCCCGGAAAGTCATTCTGTCCAAGTACTACTGAAGTCGGTTGACCATTTGCAATTAGCCCAAAAGATCCTTCTTCTTCCGTAGACCCAATATAATTCATTCTGTCCTGAGCTGTTGTAAATAAGGGTGTAAAAAGTGTAATCTGGACAAAGACAAGACAAACGGTTGCAATTCTATATCGCTCAAAAACTTTATTATTCATTTTATTGGTTTAATTCAGTATTCGTATTGATTCGTCATTAAATGGATTTGATTAATAAATATCGCGAACGGTCATAATTCTATTACTTCTCTTTTTTAGATATAAAATCGTGTACTTTTTCCTCAAAAATAAGACTATGCCCTTTGAGGCATTGTAGTTTTTGGATATTTGATTTCTACTTTTACACATTTTTTCGTCATTTCAGAGGAAAAATGATTCTATGACACTTCAATCTGAATAACTGATTATTGCCAATCGATCCATTTGTTATAATCCACCTCGGGGAAAGGGTGAATGGCTACATGGGTATTTACGGTATCATTTTCCAGTAAAAATTTATCGATAAAAGCTTCAACTTCGGGTCGCTGTGCATCGGGTAACCGACAATGCGGATGGTCGGCAACAATTGAGAATCCAAACCGGTCTGCAATTCCAAACGTTTCCCAAACCTTTTTCGCAGCCTGGCAAGAAACGTATCCCGATTCATCGGCCAGCCATTCGTAATCAGGATTTCCAAGTACAAGTAAAGCACGCGGCGCTATCATCGCCATCAACTCATGATGATCGAAGGGCAGTTTTTGCACATCATTGGCAAACTGAAACATACTTTCCATAAACCAAACATTATTGGTTCGTCCCAGGGTTTCCACCTCGCCAAGTGTTTCAGAAACGCGCCAGGCGGCAGCTCCTCCTCCACCTGATTCCTGAGCAATTGTAAGTGCAATACGTTCGTCGAAAGCGCCTGAAAAGAGTGCCATCTTTCCGGCAAAAGAGCAACCTGTAATGGCAAGGTGTTCTATATCGATTGGTAATTCATCAGCCACCAGCTCCAATCCGTCGATCAGGCGGCTAACACCCCACGGCCAGGCAGCATACGATCCCATATACGCCAGATCGGGGTATAGTTTATTAATGGGCTCGGTACCGCGTTTCTGTTGCCAGGCAACAACCTGACCAAAATCGTAGGTAATTTGAGCAATATTTTTTTCAGAAAAAAGGTCGGCAGGCAAACTTCCCGAGCTTCGTCCGATGCCAATTACAGCAGGGAACGGACCTTCGCCATCGGGTAAAATAATACCTGATTTTAATGTTAATGTGTTTCCGTTTACGGTGATATTTACCGTAAGTGTATCGTTTTCAAAATTGGCTGTGATTGAATCGGGGCGAGAGGGTTTTGGACCGATTTCATAATGTTGAATTTCGGCAGCTATTTCGTTGCGGCGTTTGCTCCAGTCGCTGAATTTTGTAGCACGCCCGCTGCCATCCGACCACGCAAAGGGATCGGTTAAACCTTCTACAACCGGTAGCTCATCAAGATCGGGCAACACCGGTTTTTCAAAATCTTTTCCTCTGTTTTCTACATGGTATACTTTGGGGATTGGCTTTTGTTGGCTGCACGAAAGAAATGCAAAACAGCCACACAGTACTAGTAATAGTTGGGTTATGGGTTTCATGTCGTTTCAGGTTTCTTGAATTCTTTTTTAATTTAATTTAGTTTCAAAGGCTTTTGGTTAGTAGTCGTATTGTTCTTTATCAAAACTTCTCTTCATACAAAGAATTGGTAAAATATTAAAAAGAGAAAAAGAGACTGTCTTCAGCAGACAGTCCCTTCACCTAAACTAAACCTATGTGATACTATTCACCAGATAAGCCATCTGCAAATCCGGCATAAGCCGGTTTTCTATAATAACTTTCATTCCAAAGACCAATTGGTTCTCCGGCTCTCCATGAAGAGTTGTCCGGACTATCAAGTGGGCTCCATGCAGTAATACCGTATTGTTGAGATGCCGGAATTAATTCCAGGTACTTTTCAACAACAAACTTATACATTTCGGCCTGAGCCTGCAGCTCTTCCTCGGTTGCATTTGTTGTTAATACTCCATCGGCAATACCCATATCAAGTTCTGATATTTTTATCAGTTTTCCGGTAGCAGCCAACAGGTTAAACATTTCAACAATCTTGTCCTTATCAGAGGTGGTGTTAATATGCATTTGTGTTCCAATTCCATCAACACGAGCTCCCTGCTCTTCGATGTATTCAACATATTTTATAAGCCCTTTACATTTATCAATGTTGTATTCAAGGTTATAATCGTTGATGAATAATTTATCTTCAGGGCTACCGTATTGCGCTGCCAAATTGAAAGCCATAACCGCATAATCTTTTCCAAGATAGTCTTGCCAGTAGAATTCATCGGCCGCCAAATCTGTTTTACCAACACCGGTTTTCAATTCATACGGGTTGCCATCATCCATTGGTTCATTCACCACGTCCCAGGCTTTTACATATCCGTTGGTAACTTCCAGCATTCCGGCAATCCAGTTATCCAATGCCCACGAAAGGGTATCTGCCTTTTCTTCGGGGGTCAGTGGGATTGTATTTCCCGACTCCTCGATCTCCCATACGATATCATCAAAATAATAGGTATTGGCTTCTTTAAATTCTGCAAGATTAAAAGCGATAGTGTTCATACCATTACTGCCTGCCTGATCGCCAGAAATGACTCCTGAACTTGTATATTCCTGCCATTCGGTAGTAACTGCCGGGCTACCAATCATAGACCAATGTACATACCCCCCTGGATTATTATGCGATTGAGAAGATATTGTAGCTGGTTTATCAGCTTTAACCTTCATGCTGAACCGATAAGCCTGACCTGCCAGCAGTTGCTGAGGTGCTTTTACAAAAAACTGGGTATCCCATGAATTAGTGGGGTTATCTCCCGATTTAACAACAATCGCTCTACCCACACCGTCTGCACCAGTACCTGCAGCACCAATTGTTGCAGGATCTGGACCAACTGTAATCTCTGTGGCGAAAAAGCTGGAAACATCATCACCTTCAACATCGCTGTTGGTTACCAGGTTTGTCCACCACGTAGCCGGCCCGGCTGCAACAGGTTCAACCCCAAAGGTGTAAGAATGCCAACCTGGTTTTCCCCATCCACTTAAATCTTCGTCATCGAAGGCTCCATTTTCAATTAAATTCTCTTCAGAACCACTTGCGGTAAGAACCATGTCATCAAAATAAAGATCACCTGCAAAAGTTCCGAAACAAAATTGTAATCTGGTAGCATCCATAGTCGGTGTGAATGTTACGGAAGCATCGCCCCAGCTTTCTCCAAACGCAATGTCAGGTCCGTAATTGGTTGACGAACCATCAGTTCGCCAAAAGGCCACCGTAAATGGGCTTGAGGCTTTTGCACGCAATTTTAATGTATATTCCACTCCCTGTGTCAAAGGCGTAGGCAGGGTGTATTCAAGCTGCCAATCCCAGATGTTGGCCTTTGCTTCGGATGTAACAGCATGCAAAGCGTTGTTGGCATCATTAGGATCAATTTCAATTTCTCTATCAGCAATGATACTGTTCAGATATTCAGCATTCTGGTTGGCATGCCACGCAAGCGTGTGTCCGTAAATGGTAATACCGGCTTCTTGAGTGGTAGCAATAAATTTTTCCACTCCTGAGAAGTCCATACTTCCGGTATTCTTTACAATTGCACCATGTTTCATTGCATATCCTGCAGTAACTTCATCGAAGTTTGACATAATATGACTGTACACCAACCCTCTTTCGTTGAAAGCGTTTAGCGAAACTCCTGCTCCCAATTTAAAATCAGGACTGGCACTTCTGTCAACATATGATTTCAACACATCGTATTCATTCAAATACTCCTGTTGAACAACACTTTCCGGTTTATCGACTCTGTAATCGAGTAAACTATCATCAACGCAGGATGCCATAAAAAGAACAGAAACGGCACCCAGCAAAAGTTTATTTATGTATTTCATCTTCATCTTGATTTTAGCGATTAGTTTACATTATATGATGGTGAAAATGTTTCCATTGCAACACCGCGGTCGCGAACAACCAGTATGTCAGTTGTAGCATAACTTTTGCTACCCATATCTATAGTATAATCCAGGTATAGCGCATTACGATCTTTGTTTCCCCAACTGTTTTTCTCGCCATCAACAACAAAAGAACCACTACCCGATGCAGTAAACCCTTCAGTTGCTGAAGAAATAGTGCAGGCATTCTGGTCATCGAATGTAAGTAGCAGAGTACATGTTACGTTTACACCATTTTCACCAACAAGCGTAACCGGGAATTCAACCGTGTTTAACGAAGCAGTGCTTAAAGCAACCAATTCGTCATCTTCAACGTATTCAGCCCCACGTGTTACGGTGCTGGTTTCGCCACCCTCGGTAATTACATCTTCTCCACGGCGCAGGTAGTTACCATGCCATGGATTGATGAATTTTACGCAATAAAGTACATAGTCTTTAGGTAAAATATCCCAGTCGGTATCCTTTCCTCTAACAGCTCCGTCAAACTTCGCAACTCCGGAAAGAATAGAGTCGGCATTTACCACATTAGTCATTCGTAAAGGAATAACATAACTGTTGCTTAGCGCATTCGGATCGGCAAAAAATGCCTCAGTAAGTTGTACCTCAACACCATCCGACATGGTTTGATCCAAATAGATTTTATCGGCAGCCAACGAATAATAGTTGCTTGGCATTGCCTCAACCGGCATCGTAAACTCAGTATCAAAATACAGATTGCTGACCAGGCTATTGTCGACAGTTACATCGATACCAATGGTTTGATCGTTAGCATATACACCACCCATGGTAGCGTATATTTCGCATTTATGTTCGTTATCCAGCGTATTATCGATAATATCTTCGCCAAGCACAATAGTCCTTACCGGATATTGATAGGCAAAATATACGGTGCTGTAGTCAAAATCCGGGAACTCTACATCCTGATTCTCGCAAGACGTGAATAGCAATGCAAATATTCCGGCTGACACTATCATTAAAAATTTAATCTGTTTCATATCTTTCAATATTTTCAATTAATATTCAGAAAATTACCAACCTGCATTTTGTTCCAGGTTACTCCATTTCTGTAATTCACCGTAAGGAACCGGTCCGTAATACATGTAATCGGCATAATTTCTCGACTCCACATCAACAAGCGTATATGTCCCATTCGCATCTTCAATTCGTATACCACGAGCCGTTTCGTTTAGATTTGCCACGTTCCAGCGACGTAAATCCCAGAAGCGGTGATTTTCGAAACAAAGCTCGATACGACGTTCGTTTCTGATCAACTCGCGCATTGCATCTTTATCGCCTTTAACCGATTCCAGGTAAGCATCGCTATTTTCCAGGCCAATACCTGCTCTTTCGCGGATAGCTTTAATAACATCGTAAGCAGAATACGCGTTTCCGCCATTGCCTGTTGGTCCCCAGGCTTCGTTTGCAGCCTCTGCATATGCCAGGAATATTTCGGTGTAGCGAATACGTGCAGCGTAGTGCTTTTGTTGAGTATCAAACTCAGGATTTGGATTACAGTCATAACGCAAAAGTTTGCGCAGATAGTAACCGGTACGGGTTGATCTTCCGTTTTCCTGGTTAATTCCATTGTTGTTAACAGCATATGTACCCGTAACAATTACATCGCTGTTTGGGCCTTGTGTACTGCCGTTAACCACAACATAATCGTTCAATCGTGGGTCGCGATTTTCGTATGGATTTTCAGGATCGTAGTTACTTGATGGATCAGTTATCGGATAACCATCCACAGTCGGGAACGCATCAACCAGGTTTTGTGTTGGATTCACTCGTCCATAACCGTATAACGACGGAGGGAAGTTATCGGTTTCCAGATCGTTGCTCTGTCCGACATCACCTCTCCAGATAATTTCAGGAGGAGTTACACCTGATGCCAAACCTTCAATTTGGCTGATATTTGCATACCATGTGTGTCCATCAGCAGCCAAACCGTTTGGTCCGCCAATACGGTCCAATACATCAGCAGCAAAATTTGCAGCATCTTCCCACGATACTGTTGTACCGGCATTGTACGCCGGACTGGCAGCCAGTAAGGCAGCCTGTGCACGAACGGCTTCAATAATACGGCCGGTAATACGACCACGCATGTGGTTACCGTTTACACGGTTGTAATCGCCGGCGTTTGTAACTCCAAGTGACTGGTATTTTGATGGAATTTCACCATCAGAAATATCGCCAAAGTCCAGTGGTAACAGATCCATTGCAGTGTTTGCATCAGCAATAATCTGATTGATACATTCCTGAAATGTATTACGTGGCAGGTTAAAATCTGACTCAGCCGTTTCCGGCTCGGTAACAATTGGTACACCTAACAGTTCTCCACCTGCGGTCCAACCACCGTGTGCCTTCAAAAGTGCCAACATTTGAACAGCTCTCAGCGCATAAGCTTCGCCTTTCAAACGGTCGTTATACATGGTATTTATTACTTCATCTTTACTCCAAACCACTTCATCGGTATTGGCTAAAAACAGGTTGATATACTGAATAGCATTTCTTCTACCCTGCCATTGCGACATTGGATTAGTACTGGCTGTCCACGATCCGGTGGCCATTGCCAGGTAATCGTTTTCGTTATCGTTGGTTACTGCATCATCTGTTGCCACATCGCTTTGCGGAGCCGACGAATAAGGCAATAATATGTATGCGTTGGCCAAAATACCTTGTGCATATGTAGGTTCGTTGTACATCGCGTCAAGTCCCCTGTTGTTCTCCAAAGCCGGCTCGAACAAATCGTCGCAGGCGGTGAACAGAAGTACAAGAACCACTAATTTTATTATATTCTTCATCGTAAAAATTCTTTAGTGTTACTTATTAGAATGTGGCCTTTAAACCAATGTTAAAGAATCGCGTTTGCGGAGCACTGTCAAATTCCAGTTCCAGGATATCTTTTTCCTTTGAAATAGTTAACAGGTTAGCTCCACTTACGTACGTTGAGATGCTTTCGATCAGACTGTTTTGAATCAGGCTTTTTGGCAGATCGTAAGTGATCTGTACTTTCGCCAAATTAAAACGGTCGGTTTTGTACATCCAGTAATCAGAATTTCGGAAATTGTTACTTCCACTTTCTGTTGTTAATAGCGGATAAGTTGCTGTAGCTTTTTTTTATTCCGT